>CALFYN010000784.1 GCA_937952345.1 uncultured Acidobacteriota bacterium | reverse complement strand
GACATCAGCGTGTAGGCCTGATGGAAAGTGGAATCGAGCAGGCGCGCATCCTGCGAGGTTTCGAATTTGCTGACAGTCTTGTCCACCATCTCACGCCAGTTGCGGCGGCGATCGACGCGCAGAGCGGTGAGGTAGTCGGGCGGCAGCATGTCGGGCACGCGGAAGTTCGGATCCGCGGGATCGGCATTGAGGACGAACGGATCGAACGTCTTGCCCAGGAATCCGGCGCTTTGGCCGTGGGGCATATTGCCGCCGGTGTTTCCGATGGGACGCGGCAGCAGCACATGCGGGGGCACGTCGCCCTTGGGTCCGCGGAGCTTGCCCAGCACGCAGCCGATGTGCGGATGCTCCACGCCACCCTGGAACAGGCGGCCGGTCTGCATCATCTGGTGGCCGGTGTCATGCACGGCAGCAGCAGTGTGATACATGCTGCGGACGATGGCGTATTTGTCGGCGTGCTTCGCCATGCGCGGGAAGTTTTCGCTGATCTCGATGCCGGGGACGTTGGTCTTGATGGGCTTGTAGGGCCCACGAATCTCCACCGGTGCATTAGGCTTCATGTCCCAGGTGTCAAGTTGCGAAGGGCCGCCCACCAGCATGAGCATGATGCAGTTGATGTCTTTGCTTTTATCGACAGCACCATGGGCTTTCAGCCCAAGAAATTGGCCGAGGCCCAGGCCTAGCGTGGAAAGCGAGCCGGCATGCAGGAAATCCCTGCGGCGAAAGCCGTCGCAGAATTCAACGGAACGGTCAGCATCCAGGCGAATCATGCAGAGTCACCTTACCCTTCTATAAGCTCGATCTTCATCTTATTACAGGGCAGAGGGTGCGGCAATCGGAGAACCAGGGCGGGAATGTTATCGTGGATAGTCGATGTCTATTCAGGCCAGACAGATCTTCCCGGTGCTGGTGGCCGCGATGATCCTTTGGTCGCAACTGCTGGTGCAGCCGATCGTCGGACTGGCGGACAATGCGGACTACGTCAATGTCACCGGACCGCTGCAGTTGGTACCCGCCGTGCCGGTGGAGGAATCGGAACGGTATTTCGATTTTGTGATCCCTGTGTGGCGGCAGGATCCGAATGAGCCGGTGAAGGTCCGGCTTTTTACTTCCACGGTGTTGCCGGCGGCAATTGTGCTCTATGGAACCGGCCCGTTCACCGGAGGTTTGCTCGGGCTGCGGCTGGTGGGGCTGATGCACAGCCTGCTGTTTCTGGCGGCGTTGTGGCTGCTTGCGCCAATTGTGCGATCGCCGGTGGTGTGGATGGCGATTCTGGCCGTGCTGTGCGATGTGGCGTACTTTGCCTACTTCAATTCGTTCTACATGGATGTGGGCTCGTTTCTGTATCTCCTGCTTTCGGCGGCGTTCTACGCGCGGCTGGCGGCGCGGCACGGAAACATGCGCTGGAATGCGGCGGGCCTGATGGTTGCGATTCTGCTGTTGTTGACTTCGAAGCTACAGCACACGTTCCTGCTGGGGCCGATTGCCTTGTTGCTGCTGTTGGATAGGCGCATGAGGGAATTGCTTCCGCGCAAGGCGATTGCTGCTTACGTGGCGCTGTTATGCGCCGCGGTGTGGGGCATGTATCAGCGGGTGCCGGAAGACTATCGCGCGATGGCTGCCTATCACGTGGTGTTCAGCGATCTGCTGATGTATAGCCAGAATCAGGCGCAGGTGCTGAAGGAATTGGACCTGCCGCCCGAGATGGTGGGGTTTCGCGGGACAGATGCGTTCGGGCCGGAATCGGGGATGGTCCATCCTTCGTACCGGGCAATGCTGATCCGGGAATTGAGCCACTGGAAATTGCTGCGGTATTATCTCCGGCATCCGGAAGTGCCATTGCGATTGACGGAAGCAGGGTTGCGAGATGGAGCGCTGGAGCGGCACTTCGGGCATGGCAATTTCACGAAAAGCGCGGGAAAGGCTCCGGCGGCGATGAGCCACGCCTTTGCTTTGGTGAGCGATACGCGGCGCGCGTTGTTTCAGCCGAGGCCATGGCTGTATGCGGGCTATCTGTTGGCCGTGTTGTTGGGGATGATTTATTGGTATCGTGGCTCTCCGGCGGCGCTGGCGCTGGCCGCGATGGCGGGGATCGAATTCTTTCTCAGCGCGTTGGCGGATTGCAAGGAAACCGGCCGGCACCTATTCCTGTTCCGCACCCTGATGGACGTGGCGCTGGTGGCCTTAGTTTACCGGCTTTGCCATGTATACGGCGTATTCGTCGAGAACCGACATTCCTAGGAAATAGACGGTGCCGTCGTCGCGAATGTCGTAATCGCTGGTGCGCAGCAGCAGGTCGCCGTCGGGTGTGAGTTCGTTGAGCATGTGGATGTAGTGCATCCGGCCATCGCGCTGCTTCACCATCAGCACCTGAGTATTCGTGTTGCACTGCACGAAGATATCCCCGTTGCGGTTGACCTCGTAGATGCCGATGGAATTGGCCGTGTGTCCGGTAGCCAGCTTATCGCTGACAGCAATGGCTACTTCCCAGCTTCCGTTGCGATGCCGGGCCAGCGTGTTTCCGATGCCTTGCATGCTGACGACGGCATGGATGGCGTCGCCGCCGGCCTTCACCTGCGAATAGGAGGTGATGATGTTCCCGCCAATTCGTGATTCGCCGGAGGTAAGCACACGCTGCCATTGGCCATTGTTGTAGAGAAACAAGCCGAAGGATGCGTCGCGGAATCGAAGAGTGGCCATGATGCGGCCGGTTTCATCGATCGCCAAGTCTCCCCAGGAGGCCACGGGATTGTCTTCCACCAGGGTTGGCTCAGCGGCATACACGTTGTTGGTGAGCAGGGTCTGGTGCTGGCCATTGCGCGTCAGCAGCAATCGCGTGTCGCCGCGGTTGGTGCTGGCTTGCCAGAGCAGATCGCCGGCGCTGTTGCCGCGGATGAGTTGCGCGGCGTTGGCGGTGGTGCCGTT
>CALFYN010000783.1 GCA_937952345.1 uncultured Acidobacteriota bacterium | reverse complement strand
TGCGGGTGATCTACAGCTACCCCGAAGGAGAGTACCAGCGTGCCTGGGGGGCACTTGCCTTTACCGCCGATGGCCAACATGTGCTCTTCCAACTCGCACACAACGTCCACGGAGATGAGGTGTGGCGTGTTCCGGTGACCGGTGGCCCCGCACAAGCCCTCTTCACCACCGGCATGATCATGGATTTTGCTGTCCACCCCGACAACAAGCGGATCACGGTTTGGGCGAACAGCAACCACCAGGATGTCTACGTCATGGAAAACGCCGTAAAGGTGCGCCGCTAAGCCACCCCCTGCGATACCATAGCTCGAATGAAGCGGATCACCCTTCCAATTCTTTTGAGCGTCGCCCTGTTCGCGGCGGATCCAACCATCGAGTCCAACGTCGTCTACGCCATGTACTCCGGCACCGCCCTCCTCATGGACATCCACCGCCCTGCACCCGGTGCGGCCAACGGCTACGGAATCATCCACGTTTCCGGCAGCGGCTGGACCGCACCCCTGGCTTACTCCGCCGCCGAACTCAAAACCAACAGCCAATCCCTCCAATACGCCAAACCCCTCGCCGCCGCCGGCTACACCGTCTTCGTCGTCAACCATCGATCCCTCCCCCGATTCCGCTACCCCGCCGCCGTCGAAGATGTCCAGCGCGCCGTCCGTTATATCCGCAAAAATGCCGCCCAATTCAACATAAATCCCAACAAAATCGGAGCCTCGGGCGGCTCCTCCGGCGGCCACCTCGTCAGCATGCTCGGCGCCCTCGATGCCAAAGGCAACCCCGATGACCCCGACCCCGTCGAGCGCGAAAGCGCCAAAGTCCAATGCGTCGTCGCCCGCGCCGCCCCCACCAATTTCTTCGAAATGGCCACCGCCGGCGTCTCCTTCCTCGGCATGCGAGTCCCCGCCGGCAAACCCGCCGAAATCTCCAAAACCGCCGAATACCGCACCTACCGCGAAGCCTCCCCCTTCTTCCACGTCACCCCCGATGACCCGCCATTCCTCCTCATGCACGGCGACAAAGACGCCTCCGTCCCCTTCGCCCAATCCGTCGAAATGGAAAAAGCCCTCAAAGCCGCCGGAGTCCCCGTCAAACTCCTCCGCGTCGAAGGCGCAGCCCACGGACCCACTTTCCCCGGCGCCATCAATCCCCCCGATTACATCGCCGAAATGATAGCGTGGTTCCATCGCCATCTCGCCGAAAAGCAGTAAAGGAAACCCATGTTCGAGCGCTACATCGAGAAAGCCCGCCGCGTGATTTTCTTCGCCCGCTACGAAGCCAGCCAGTTCGGCAGCATATACATCGATACCGAGCACCTCCTCCTCGGCCTTCTCCGCGAAGACAAGCCGCTCGCCGAAGCCCTCCTCCAATCGCGATCCAGCCTCGACTCCATCCGCTCCGCCATCGAGGCCCACTCCCCCAAGCGTTCCGGCCTCAGCACCTCCGTCGACCTGCCCCTCAGCAGCGAGACGAAACGCGTCCTCGCCTACAGCGCCGAAGAGGCCGACCGCCTCCACCACCGCCACATCGCCCCGCCTCACCTGTTGCTCGGCATCCTCCGCGAACCCAAGTGCTTTGCCGCCAGGTTGCTCCACGAGCGTCACGTCACCATCGACTCCGCTCGCGCCTACGCCTCCCAGGATTCCAGCGAGCCCGCCGCCGGCCCTTCCGGAGCCCTCTTCGCCATCCTCGCCGATCGCGAAAAAGCCGGCGGAATCGCCATCGCCGC
>CALFYN010000782.1 GCA_937952345.1 uncultured Acidobacteriota bacterium | reverse complement strand
CTGATCAACACCGCGCTGCCGCATGTGGCGACGGGAGAATACGGCGGCGAGCACTGGCTGGCGTCATTCGCGGTATACGCGCTCAGCCAATAACCTATTCGATCCCGCTATCGAGGAAGGGTGTGACGATCTTCATCAGCATGTCGCCGAGATCGGGAAACTGCGCCGCCAGCACGGCCAGCAGCGGCAATCCGAAGCGCGCCACGGTCTTCCAATAGAACTGCAATCCGCTCTTGCCTTCCGTGCCGTAGAGTTCGGAGAGAAACGGCGCGGCTTCGATTCGCCCGAACAGGAAGAGCGTGCCCGCGCCGATCATCAGAAAGAAGAAGCTGATGTAGTTGATGAAGGTGCGGCTGGGTTCGAACGGATAGCTCTGCATGGCGAACAAGCCCAGCAGTATCCCGCCCATGAGGAAGAACACCTGGCACTGCGCCATCTGGATGATAGTCTGCGCCGCCTGCGCGAAGGTGAGCACCTCGGCCTCTTCGCCGGACTTGGGAGGACCGGAAGTAGCGGCATTGCGATAGTGGAAACGCCACACGCCCCAGATGCCCATCTCCGCCACAGCCTTCATGTGCTCGCCGTAATCGCGCGCGCCGGCATAGCGCATCAGATTGCGGAGCACGAAAAAGAGGCAGACAAGGCGCAGAAAGGCGTAAGCGAGAAAGGCCACCGAGAGGCTGAAGAGAATGAGGAAGGTACCGGTGTAGCGGGGATGTTCGATGGTGGACACCGAGGTCATGCGAAACAGAAACATCGACAATGCCGTCCAGGCAAGCGCAAACCCGAATGCCCATGCGCAGCCGCTGGCCGTCCATTTCTCGATGCCTTGCTCGTGGCCATTGTCGCTGTCCTTGACGGGAACGCTGAGCCAATAGGCAATCCAACGGGACACAAGCTGCGCCGCCGCGCCGACGAAGATCAGCGACAGAAACAGCACGAGCGGAAGCACCGGCGAAACGCCACTGCCCAAGTGGAAGGCGCGATGCACGAAGAAGAACGCCGTTCGATAGGGGCCTTCGCTTTGCTCGATGGCAGGCAGCAGCAGGGCGAACCAGAATGCGGCAAACACGGCCACCAGCGAGAGGGCCAGCGGCAGAGCCACGTCTTTCTTCACCACGCGGATGAGAACGAAGTAGAGCGTCACCAGCATGGCCACGGCGCTAATCGCATTGCCGATTCCCACGGCGAGCGAAGGCGCAAGCGGCGACTTCGCCCAGGCAATGTAGTGCCACTGCACCGATGCAAAGAACGCGTGCAGCGAGAGCAGCGTTCCCGTCCCCAGCACCGCCGGCAGATGCAGGGCGGCATCGTTGGGAGCATGCGTCCACAAGTGTTTCCAACTCTCCCGCGGCAACAGAAAATATGCCCACAGGCAGGTGAAGAGGATCAGAATCGACTCGAGCAGAATCCAGCCCGGATGCTGCGGTCCGAGAAATGGATCGAGGTTTCCGTCTTTCCTCGCCGGCATCAGCGACGATTCGCCGTCCACGGCGGGCAGCACCGCCACCGGCCAGTTCGTGCCGCGGCTGTAGACGGTCAGCCAGAGCGGCGGATAGGAAGCGTGCGGCAGGGTCTTGTACTGCACCATCTTCGCCGCATTCAGTTGCGCGGTCAGGGCATTGAACACACCTTGCGCAAACTGGCTGGAAAACTGCAGCAGGCCCGATGCCCCTTCCCAGGTCTGCGCCTCCAGCAACAGCGGGTAGGTGGCGACGCTGAGCGCGCCACGCATGGAAAGGCTCTGCGTGGTGTTGCCGTAGAGCACGTCGGAATCGAGCAGCACCAGTTGCGCGTCGTCGAAGCGCTTGCGCAGGAAGCCGCCGACGAAGAGCACATCGCGCACGTCGCTGGCCCCGATGGTGATGATGGCTGGGCTTTGTTCGGCAATCTGGTCGCCGAGGCGGCGTAGCGCGATTTCCTTCGAGAAGGCGCCGGCTTCCCCGGACCAGTTGGGAATGGTTTCGTAACCGGACTGTTCTTCGCTGAATCGAAGGGCAAGGCCGGTCCGCCGTTCTCCGCCCTTGGGGGCCGAGTCCTGCAACTCAGGATCCTTCTGATAGGCGTTGCGCACCTGGGAGATTTCCATCGGAAATGTGTAGACCACCGCTTCGCTCGACTGCAGGCCCTTGGCGTAATCGGTGCCCGCCTCGGTGACGACGGCCATTGCGCCATCCATGCCACGGTGCTTCGTGAGGAACTGGCGCATGCGGCGGTCGGCCTCGGCGTCATTCTCAATCGCCGCTGAAAACCGAATCTTGTCGCGGACCAGAATCGACTTCAGATTCGGATTCGTGGCCGTGCCGGTAACGATGGACACTTCCGGAAAGGAAGAGAGCGTCTCCTCGATCGTCTGGCGCAGGGAAACCGCCGTGCCGCTGTAGCTGGGACCCACAATGCGCAACGGCTCGGGTTGCCTGCGCAGCAACTTCGCGTAATCGAGCGCCTTGCGTAGAGCCGGCTGGTGCACGCCGCGTGTGGGCGTCTCGCTCGCCAGCAGGACCAGCAGGAGTTCGGTTTCGCCATCCTTCATGCGCCGGAACAGCAGGCTGCCGGGCTGGGCGTTGCGCGGCTCGAAGTGCTTACGCGATTCTTCTTCCGGATCGCCGAACCAGGGAAACCAGTGGCGGTCCGGACTGTAGCCGCAGCCTTCCGCGGCGCGGCGCAGGCTTTCCACGGATTGATTGGCATAGTGCGCCAGGGTGATGGTGTCCGGGTCCGGGATAGTGGCGATCACGGTGGCGACGGTGCGCACCTGCTTTGCCTCCAGCCGCTTCTTCCATGCTGCGTCGTTCCACAGTCCCTTGGTGCCAGGACATGCGTCTTGCTCCAGCGCCAGATACGCAGCCAGAGGGAGTAGGGCGGGACAGTTCGCGCCGATGGAGGTGTCTTTCTCTTTCGCGTCCGCTTTCGCCGGCGATGTCTTCGTGGTGGCGGCCGGAGCCTTGCCGACCGATCCCATCTGCAGGCCGAAGTAACCAAACACGGCCGCAAACAGCATCAGGAAGAGGCCGCGAAAGGCAGCCAACGGGTTCCCGCGATCCGATGCATCCGCCATGATTCCGCATGTATAGTGCGGGCTATTGGAGAATCGTTACACCCTTGCCCGCTTTGGCATTCTGTTTCATCGCCCGCGCTCCCTCCTTGACGATGCTCATCAGCACCTTCAGATCCACGTCTTCGAGCTTCTTGAAGCGGATGCAACTCTTGCCGATGCTCGCCTTCGGGAGTTCGCTCTTGCGCCGTTCGGCGCAGTATTGGCCATCGACGGAAGCGCACACGTAGACGGAGATGTAGTTTTTCTGGCTCGCCAGCGCAATGATCGGCCAATCGCCTTCCCGCCCGCTCGCGTATTTGTAGTGATACGTTCCGTAGCCGATCATGCCCGCCTGAATGGATGGCTTCAACGAGGGCACCGTTTTCAGGATCAGGCCGTGAAGCCTGGCGATGGCCGAGCGCCTCGGTTCGTCGATTTGCGCAATGTAGTCCTCCGGTGTGGTGGCCTGGGTTGGTTTGATCATGCTCCGTACAAGCTAACACGGCAGTCCGGCGGATGCATCCCGGTACAATGAGAGATCGCGATGGGGAAAGCCAAGCCGAAGTTTTATGTCGTGTGGAAGGGCCACGAACCGGGAGTGTATGCGAGTTGGGA
>CALFYN010000781.1 GCA_937952345.1 uncultured Acidobacteriota bacterium | reverse complement strand
CCGAAAAGTATTGCATAATACGGCTACGTTCTGCTGTGTCCTCATTCCGGGTGGTGGCCGGAGAGGAGCCTGGCACCCAACAGGAGGGGTTGGACTGAGGTAGGCAGGAATATAATGAAAGCGGCTAGGTTGGTACATGCTCATTAAGGGTTGGCCTAATCCAAATCGCGGAAGCTTCCATACGCAGTGCTGTTTGCTGGGGTTGTGCCTCACCTTCGCACCCGCGGCTCACGCGCAACACCTGATGGCCGGCAATGGCCCCGGCGGGGCCATTCGGATGTTCAACACGGACATGGCGGTCATGGAGATGAAAGAGGTGCGGAAAGATCTACCCTGCACCGTAACGCCCACCAAGACCAATATGGGTTTCGACCTCAAGTTTCACACCGGCTATGAGGTCACCATCCCGATGAAGGAACTGGCCGGAAGTGAGAACCTGCTCACCATCATTTTCCGGGTAGTGCCGGAGGAAAGTAAGGATGAGCCCATTTTCTTCACCCAAAAGGTGAAGGTTCCCGCCATAGAAGAAGATGCCAAAGGAGAAGCGTTTCTACAGGGAATCTTCGACGTCGGCGAGGGCAAGTATACGGTGGACTGGCTGATGCGGGACCGCAGCGAACGCGTTTGCTCCTTCTATTGGGACACCGAGGCGGTGTTACAGGCCAAGGACCGGTCGATCACCGTTGGCGTGCCGGCAGGCACGGCACGGGCAACCGAGATTGAGCAGTTTCGGGAAGAGCCGCCGGTGGAACGTAACCCGGCAGAGGGCCCCCTGAACATCAAAGTCATGGTTAACTTCGCTCCGCAAAACCCGCGATCTGCAACCATGCAGCCGATGGATACGTCAGCATTAGTGTCCATACTGAGGACGATTTCCCGCGACCCGCGGATCCAGAGGTTCACGCTGGTGGCCTTTAACCTACAGGAGCAGCGCATCGTTTACCGACAGGAAGAAGCCGATCGGATTGACTTCCCGAAGCTGGGCGAGGCGTTGGAATCCCTGAAATTGGGCACGGTTGACGTGAGCAAACTGGGGCAGAAGCGCGCCGACACCGAATTTCTAACCGATTTGATTCTTACGGAAGCAAAGGCATCACCAGACGCACTGATCTTCGCCGGGCCGAAAGCAATGCTGGAGGCCAATGTTCCGACCCAGGCTCTGAAGGAACTCGGCGATCCGGGTTATCCCGTCTTCTACCTCAACTACAACCTGAATCCGCAACAAACCCCGTGGCGCGACAGCATCGGCCATGCCGTGAAATTCTTCAAGGGAGTGGAATACACGGTCAGCCGTCCGCGGGATGTCTGGTTCACGGTTTCGGAAATCGTCTCGCGTATCGTAAAATCAAAGCAAGGAAAGCAGCTACAGTCGGCTGCTTCAGGGAACTGATTTATATGCTTCAGGTAGCTTTGCCCGTGATGGCGCTTCTGCTCGGCGGAAACGTCAGTCTTTACGCACAGGTCGATCACGCCAAGAGTCTCGCCCCATTCGTACCGTCCCCCCAGAACATCGTGGAGAAGATGCTCGAAGCCGCGCAACTCAAACCGGGCGAAACCGTCTACGATCTCGGTTGCGGTGATGGCCGCGTTCTGGTCACCGCCGCGAAGCAGTTTCGGGCCAAGGCAGTCGGTGTGGAACTGAGTCCGAAGATCGCCCAGATGGCGCGGGACATCATCCGCCAGCAGAAACTGGATGACGATGCCAGCGTGATTGAAGGCAATCTGCTGGAAGTGGACCTGTCCAAAGCGGACGTGGTCACTCTATACCTGTTGACGGAATCGAACTCGCGGCTGCGCCCGAACCTGGAGAAATACCTCAAGCCGGGAGCCCGCGTCGTTTCGCACGACTTCGAAATCAAGGGTTGGAAACCGGTGCGCGTCGAGGAAGTGCAGGCACACCGGCGCAATCACAAGATCTACGTCTACGTGCGCTAGCTGCGTTTCCGGCTGCTGACCACCAGAAAGACAGCCACCAGACCAACCGCCAGACATCCCCAGACGAACCAGTCGCCATGCCGCGTGTAGGGTGTTTGCTGCTCGATATAAGAGAAGCGCACCCGCGCCGATGCCTTGCGCAGGGGCGTTAACTTGCGGTCAATGCGGCCCGCCGGGTCAACCGCAACCGTAATCCCGTCGTTGGTGGCGCGCAGCAGCCAGCGGCGATTCTCGGCGGCGCGCATCCGAGCCAACAACAGATGCTGCTCGCGGGCCGCCGATTGCCCGAAATAACCGTCGTTGGAGAGATTCACCAGGACTCCTGCCCCTTGCGCCACGATCCCCCGCACAAAGTGGGGCAGAACCGACTCATAGCAGATATACACTCCGGCCCGCCCGTCGCGCACCGGAAACAGCACGGTTTTCTCGCCGGGCTGAAAACTGCCCGCTTCCTCGGAGATCTTACCGATCCAGTCGAAGGCCTCCGGCACGTACTCGCCGAAGGGGACCAGATTCATCTTGTCGTAGCGCGGGCCGAAACTGCCGTCGGGCGAAACCTGAATCACCGAATTCAAAGGGCCTTTGGGGTTGTGGGAGACCACGCCCATCAAGAGCGGTGTTTGCAGCACCTGCGCCAATTGGGCCGCCTGATCGCGCAGCTTGGGGTCGTTTTCATAGAAAGGCGCCGGTACTTCCGGGAACAGGATCATCGAGTTCGGCTGGCGTGGCGAGGATACATCGAGCGCCTGCAGCATCATGGCCCGGATGGCGGTCTCGGCCTCAGCGGCGGTCCAATCCTGCCGCTCGCGAATATTCGGTTGCACCACTACTGCCGTGGAATTACCTTGCTCGATTTCGGGGAGTGCCGGCAGCAGGTAGAGCAGTGGGAGCAGGAGCAGCGGAGCCAGATGCACTCGTGGCCGGCGCAGGATCAGCATCGCCACAGCCGCATTCATCATGGCGAACACAAACGACAGGCCATAGACGCCGGTGACCGGGGCCAGCCGCATGGGAATACCCATATCCGCCCCCGCGTTGCCAAGGGCGAACCAGGCGAATCCGAAGGGTCCGTAGATGCGTTCCTGGCCCGTCCAGAGCGCCGCCAGCAAAACCACGGCCCAGCGCGAATGCACCAGATATCCGGCGAGCCAGGCAAACGCCGCCCAATTCATCGCCTTCAGCAGGCAGAACAGAAAGAACGCCAGCCCCACCAGCGCGAAATTCATTCCGCCGTAGTTATGCAGAACCTCGGCAATCCAGTGGCAGACACCGAACCAATAGATGAATCCGGCGGCCCATCCCATCAGCAATCGTCTCTTGGCGCTTGTTTCCCAAGCCGCGGCAACAAACATCGGCGCCAGACACAGCGGCGCGAGGAAGTTCATATCGAACCGCGGGAAGACGAGCACCGACAGGATCGCCGACAGCAGTGCCAGGCCGAGCGGCTTCACCCCTTCACAGCCTCGTCATTGACATGATCCGCCATGTAGGAACTGCGCACGAAGGGACCGGCGAACACCATCTTGAAGCCGATGGAGAGGCCGAAATCGCGGTAGGCATCGAACTGTGCCGGGGTGACGTATTCGGCCACCGGGAGATTGCGCCGCGTGGGCTGCAGATACTGGCCGAGCGTGGCAACATCCGTGCCCGCGGCGCGCAGGTCGCGCAGCAATTCCTGGACTTCCTCGACCGTTTCACCCAAGCCCACCATCAATCCGGACTTCGTGAGCACATGGGGAAACCGGCGATGCGCAAAGGCAAGCACATCGAGCGATTGGCGGTAGTTGGCCTGAGGCCGCACGCGCCGGTACAACCGCGGCACCGTTTCCATGTTGTGATTGAACACGTGCGGTCCGGCTTCGATGACGCGGGCCACGGCCTCGAGATCGCCGCAGAAATCGGGAGTCAGCACTTCCACTCTGGCGCCCGGCAGAGCGCGGCGGACTTCCCGCACGGTCTGTGCGAAATGGGTGGAACCGCCATCGGGCAGATCATCGCGGTTGACACTGGTGATGACGACGTAACGCAGGTTCAGCTTGGCCGCCATTTCGGCGACGTGCGAGGGCTCGTGCGGGTCGAGCGTGAACTCGCGCTTCTCGGGCGATCCTTTCGGCACGGAACAGAAACCGCAGCCGCGAGTGCAGAGGTTGCCGAGAATCATGAATGTAGCGGTGCCGCGGCCGAAGCACTCATGCAGGTTGGGACAGCGCGCCGATTCGCAAACCGTGTGCAGGGCGAGCGTGCGCAACTCACGCTTCAACTGCGTGACCGGCTCATGATGCGTTGCGCCCTTGCGCAACCATTCGGGCAGCCGGGGGGCAGGCAGAGGGCGGATCTGGACCAGGGGATCGCCCACTCAGTACTTCCGTAGATACGGCTTCTGAAAGCCCGCTGCTTCCAAATCCGTGCGAGTCTTGGAAATGACTGCGGCGTCGGTGAGCGGTCCCACCAGCACGCGCCATAACTCCGACTTGGGAATGGGCGCCATCAGGGCGGGAAACCCTTTCCGCTTCAGCACATCGACGATAATTTCGCAATCGGGCCTTGTGGAGGCCACCACCTGGAGGAACGTTTGCCCCGACGCCGGTTCTCCGGTGGGAGACAGCGCCACTTGGGAATGCGTAACGGGGGCAGGCGCAGATTTCGGCTCCTCGGCTGGAGGCGGCTCAGCTTTTTTGCTCGCGGGCTCCGGCGTTGGCTTCGGTGTCTCCGGCATGGCGCTGGGCTTGTCCGGCTCCACCACCAGACGGCCGGACGCTTTCTGCGCAGGCTCCGCCTCAGTGGATTCCACCGCCATCGCTCCCGAAGGCGGCTTCCCCG
>CALFYN010000780.1 GCA_937952345.1 uncultured Acidobacteriota bacterium | reverse complement strand
AACATCAAACAGCGGTTCCCATTCTTCGGCACGAATAACATCTGGAACTGGTCCGACAACCTCAGTTGGATCAACGGTGCGCACAACCTGAAATTCGGGTTCTATTTCGAGCGCACCTCGCGTAACGCAGCGCGCGCAACAGCTTTCAATGGCACGTTCGATTTCGGCCGCAACGTCAACAACCCCGGCGATTCGAACTACGCCTTTTCCAACACGATTCTCGGCGGCTTCAACAGCTACACCGAATCGAATCTGCACCCCCACGGCCACGCGCGTTACAAGAACTTCGAGTGGTACGCGCAGGACAACTTCAAGGTGACGCGCCGTTTCACGCTCGACTATGGAGTTCGGTTCTACTGGATCGAACCCACGTTCAGTTCCGGCGACACGCTGAGCATGTTCGATCGCAGCGCCTACGATCCGGCGCGTGCCGCGCGGCTCATCGAACCGTACCGCGAAACGCCCACCGCCGCGCGCGTGGGCCGCAACCCCGCCACCGGCCAGATCGTGTCCTCCGTCCTCATCGGCACGCTCGCGCCGGGCAGCGGCGAGTTCTATCAGGGCATGCGCCAGTTCCAGGAGCGTGTTCTCAACACACCTTCCATCAAGCTCGCCCCGCGCTTCGGCTTCGCCTACGACGTCTTCGGCAACGGCAAGACCGCCATCCGCGGCGGCTTCGGTATTTTCTTCGACCGCTTCAACGACGACCAGGTCATCATCTTCGTCGAACAGCCGCCGAACGTACTCACCAATACTGCGGTGCAATCGAACATCCGCAACCTGCTCACATCGCCGCTCAATCAAAGCCCCACGGGCGTCAACAGCATTCAGCGCGACTTCGATCCCGCCACCGTCTATAACTGGAGCTTCGGCCTGCAGCAGGATGTCGGCAATGGAATCGTGGTCGATGTCGCCTATGTCGGCAACGTCGGCCGCCACCTGCTGCATCGGCGCAGCCTGAACGCCACTCCTTACGGCACCAACTTCCTGCCTTCCTCACGCGACACCACCACCGCCAGCAGCCCGTTGCCGGTCAACTTCCTGCGGCCCATCCGCGGCTTCGCCGATATCCAATACGCCGAGTTCGCCTCCTCCTCCAATTACCACTCCATGCAATCGCAGGTGAACAAGCGCTTCGGGCGCGGGCTCACGTTCGGTGTTTCCTGGACGTGGTCGAAGGCGATGGATCTGGTGGACGGCAACAACAACGCGGTCAATCCCTTCCTCGATTTCCGCATGCGCAACTACGGGCGCGCCGGCTTCGACCGTACACACAACTTTGTGCTCAGCTACACCTACGATCTGCCCAAAGCCAGCACGAATTGGAACAACGCATTCTCACGCTTGGTGCTGGATGGATGGCAGGTGTCCGGAATCACTTCCTTCACCTCGGGGCAACCGCTGGGCATCGGCTACAGCCTGGTGCAGGCGCGCGATCTCACCGGCGCATCGGGCGCAGGCGTCGACTCGCGCGTCAACCTGACGTCCAATCCCAATCTGCCCAAGGGTGAGCGCACCATCCTCCGCCACTTCAACACCGCCGCTGTGGCCCCGCCCACCGGCGCGGGCGAACTGGGCATTGGCAACGCGCCCAAAGATCCCATCCGCGGACCCGGCTTGAACGTATGGGATGTCTCCCTTTTCAAGAACTTCGCTCTCGGCTCGAACGAAGCGCGCCGCCTGCAACTGCGCTGGGAAACCTACAACACGTTTAATCACGCCAATTTCAACGCCGTCGATACCGCCAGCCGCTTCGACGCCAACGGCAACCAGGTGAACGCGCGCCTCGGCCAGTACACCAACACGCTCGACGCGCGCCGCATGGTGCTGGGAGTCAAGATCTACTTCTGAGCACTCGCCGTGCGGCAAACCGCCTCCGGCGGAGCGGCGGCACGGCATCGCCCCGGTGTATATTCACGAAGGTCACTTCTGGGTGACGGGCGGATTCTTGAGCATGATGAGCAGCATGACCACTTCGGTCTGCGCGCGGATGCCATGCTCCAACTGCGGTGTCATATAGACAAAGGTGCCTTCCTTGGCACTGTGCTCATCGGCGCCCAACTTCACCACCGCCTCGCCGCGCACGAACTGTAGAATCGCGGGAAACGGAGCGGTGTGTGCACTCAACTCCTGCCCCGGCGCGAAACAAAACTGAATCACCTTCGAGCGATCATCGTTTTGCAATGTCTTGCTCACAATGCCGCTCGAAGGTGCGTTAATGTCTCGTAGGTCGGAAAGGTAAATGTACGGCTGTTCCATGACAGGTCCATTATCCTGCCAGGGAACCCCCTATGTCGGTGACCGCAGTCACCGGCGCGTTACGCCGCGTCTTCAAACAGTTCATCGCGCTGC
>CALFYN010000779.1 GCA_937952345.1 uncultured Acidobacteriota bacterium | reverse complement strand
AATGTCCACTCCAATCAGGTTGTGATACTCCGTGACGAACCCGATGCGCGGCGGAAAAATAACCGGTCTTGCACCTGCCTCCGGAACTGCGCACGGCCCGGCCCGCGCGGAAACCGGAAAAAGAAAAACACCACCCAATAATAAAAACCAACATAAATCTTGCGCGAAGCAGAAAAATATATTATTATCATTTCCAAAGGAGCAAGCATGAATACCGCGCCTGCCTCCAGTCTTTCTCCTGTTCAGCAGAAAGTCCTGACCCTCCTCGCCTCCGGAGCCCCTCTCTCCCATGCCGCCGAAGCCGCCGGCGTTTCCCGCCAGACCATCTATAACTGGCAGAATTCCACCCCCGCTTTCGCGCAATCCCTCCAGGAAGCCCTCGCCGAATACACCGAAAATCTCAAGGATAAACTCCAGCTTCTCTCCGCCAAAGCGCTCGACGCCCTCCTCCAGATCATCGACGATCCCAAAGCCCCCTACGGCGTCCGCCTCCGCGCCGCCCTCACCATTCTCAAACGCCCCACTTCTCCCTTCGCCCGGGGCTGGAATCTCCCCGTTCCCCTCGACGCCAATGCCCAGCAACTCCAGGACGAGCTCGATTACCTCCAGGCTTCGGAAAAACACTACCGTTTGACAAAATTGGACACGATTTCACAGCGCCAGCCCGAACCAGCCGCCCAGCAAGCGTCGCCCAATCCACAGACCCCTCGCAGTGCGCCCTGCCCCTGCGGCTCCGGCGAAAAATACAAGCGCTGTTGCGGCAAGGACGCCCCGCCCGTCCTCCATCACAACGCTGCCTGAGCCGTCACCCAATCCGTCACCATCGAACTCGCGATCGTTGCGCGCAACTCCGTCCCATCCAGCACATGGGCCACGAAGTTCTCCACGCACGGAAAGTGCAGATTCGCATGCGCAGGCAGCATCTCTTCCACATCCCCATACCGCAGCGATGGCCCATTCAGTGGCGACAGGTCCATCACGCCATCCGTCCCCGTGATGCGGAACTCATCGCGCCCCACCCGGCAATGCCACCGCACGTCCACCACGCCGCGCACGCCGCATCCATATTCAATCAGCACCGTCGCCGAATCCTCCACCGCGCGCCGATGTACATGGTTCGACCGCTGCGCCACCACCGGCTCGCCGAAGAAATCGTTCAGCAAATCAATCCGGTGCGACCCGATATCAAACAGCGGCCCGCCGCCCGCCATCGCCGGATCCACCAGCCATTCCCGTCCTTCTTCGGCGTTGAACCAATCATGGCAACTGATCTCCGCCAGCACCGGCCGCCCAATCACCCCAGCGGACAAGAGTTGCTTCGCCCGCAGCACCTTCGGATACGTCCGCCGGTAGTAGGCGATCCCCAGCACACGCCTCGCCTCCAACGCTGCATCGCGCATCGCGCAAGCCTGCCCATACGTCAACGCCACCGGCTTCTCGCACAGCACATGCTTGCCCGCACGCAACGCGGCAATCGCCTGCGGAGCGTGCATCGACACGGGAGTCGCCACATACACCGCGTCCACCCGTGCGTCCCCAATCGCCTCCTCAAAGCTCTCCCAAACCTTCACGCCATACGCCTCACCCTTCGCCCTGTCCCGAGTCACGACGCCATACAATTGGCTTCGCGGCTCCGCCAGAATCGCCGGAATCACCCGCTTCTTCGCAATGTCTCCAATACCCGCCACAATCCAGTTCAGCATCCCGACAATCGTACACTGGGAAGTGATGATGCTGCTGTGGTTCGCAAGCCTCTCCCTGCTCGCTCAAACGCCCGCGCCCGTCAAGACCACCGTGGGCACTGCCGAAGTTGCTTATCTCTACGCGCCGGGCAAATCCGACGCCGCCCTCGTCGTGCTCCCCACCCAAATCGACAAGCCCGACGTCGAATGGAAATCCTGGAGCGAGATCGCCGCCACCCGCGGCTGGCACATCGTCATGCCGGTCTCCGCCGCTGGTGGCGACAACGGAGCCAAGATGCTCGATGCCATCGTCTCCGACGTGCGCGCCAAGAACAAGCTCACCACCGCCCCCTTCTATTTGGTCGGAGCCGGCCCCCTCAGCCCCATGGTGATGTATGTCGTCTGCCGCGCCCCGCACATCTTCAGCGCCGGACTCGCCATCAGCGGCTCCGCCAAACCTGCCGTCGATACCGACCGCCTCTTTGCCGCCAACACCAGCCTCACTCCCGTCGCCTGGGCCCTCACCCCCGAAGAGCGAGCCGAACAGGCCCCCGTCTATCAGAAAATGGTCACCCGCGGCTTTCGCCTCGAAATCCTCGAATCCCCCACCATCCTCACCGCCCTCAACTGGCTCTCCAAACACACCTACACCGAGCACCCTCTCAAAATCGACTGCGAAACCGGCAACCCCAGCATGGCTCGTTGCTATTGGATTCAACCCACCGACTTCGACCCCACGCTCCGCAACGACGCGCTCCCCTCCACTCGCGTCGCCCCCGAGGTCACCGCTTCGCTCGACTTCGGCGGCTTCGGCTACTCGGCCAACAAACCCGGCCCCGGCGTGGTGGTCGAGTTCCTTCCCGAAAACTACAAAGGTCCGCTCAAACTCGGCGACCGTCTCGTCGCCCTCTCCGGCAAAACCATCCAGGATCCCAAACACTACATCGAAATGATGAGCGACGTGCGCGAGGAGAAGCCGGTCGCCGTCACCATCGAACGCATGGAAGGCAAGGAGAAAGACCGCATCCGCCTCGTCACCCGTTACGTCCTGCGCAAGCGCGAAGAGGTCATCACCACACGCATCCAGGCCGAATACCTCGTCGAAGCGAAAGAGATCGTCATCGTCACCCGCACCGTCGCCGCCCTGCGCGTCAATGTCCCCGAAGCCTGGGCCCCGGCCACCATCAACTGGAACGGACAGCAGGTCGCCACGCCGCACAACGCCGGCTGCTATCAACTCTCACTCAAGGAAGGCGGAGCCTCCAAGCCGTGCCCGCAGCAGTAGCAGCAATGTGGGGCGGAACCCCTGTCCCGCGGCCGGCCCCCTGGCCGGCTCTTCTCTTCATCCCCCTGCTCCTCACAGCACAGGACCTCACGGCCCCCCGCGCCCTCTATCAAAAAACCGAATACGAACAAGCCCTCAAAGCCATCGGCAATCGCCAGGACCAGCCCGCTCTCCAACTCGCCGGGCAGTGCTACATCGGACTCGAAGACTACAAGAAAGCCATCGACGTCCTCGAACAAGCCGCCACCGATTCCGAATCCCACATGTGGCTCGGCCGCGCCTACGGACGCCGCGCCGAAACCGCCATGCCCCTGCTCGCCCCGCGCTACGCCTCCAAAGCCCGCCAGGCATTCGAAAAGGCAGTGGAACTCGACCCCAAAAACATTCTCGCCATGAATGATTTATTCGAGTATTACCTCCAGGCCCCCGGTTTCCTTGGCGGTGGCAAGGACAAAGCCGAAGCCCTCAGCCGGCGCATCGCCGCCCTCAACAAAGCCGAAGGCCACTACGCCCAGGCCCGCCTCAAGGAAGACCGCAAAGACTACATCGGAGCCGAACCCGAATACCGCGCCGCCATCGAAGCCGACCCCAAGGAAGCCGGCCGTGTCCTCGACCTCGCCCGCTTCCTCGCCCGCCGCAATCGCATCATCGAAAGCGACGCCGTCTTCGCCAAAGCCGAAGCCCTCGCCCCCAACGCTCCCAAAGTCCTCTACGCCAAAGCCGAAACCTACATCGAGCAGAAGCGCAAACTCCCCGAAGCCCGCCAACTCCTCGAACGCTACCTCAAGTCCGATCTCACCCCCGACGACGCGTCCCGCAAGCAAGCCCGCAAGCTTCTCGAGAAAGCGCGATGAGTCAGCTCTCCACAATCTCCATCAGTTCCAGCACCGCCTTGCGTGCGGGCTTCATCAGCGGCAATGCGGCCACCTTCAGCAACAGCATCACCATCCGCAGACTCGCCCGCAGCAGCCGCTGTGTCCGCTCCTGCCCGTCGCTCCGGTCATACATCCAGAACAGAACCAATCCCATTTGGTACATCCACAACAGCTTCGGCAAATGGGGCGCAAGGTCCGCCGCCACTGCGGTTCCTGTCTCCTCCAGCGCCCGCGCGAAGTGCCCGATCTCGGACTCGCGTATCGCCTTCGACGGCTCTCCGAACGGCGACAGCGGACTCGCGGGATCGGCAGCATGACCCATCAGCGCCCCCAGAAACCGCCGATTCGGCTCGAAGTAGCGGAACTTCGCCGTCACCAGAGCCTCCATCCGCGCATCCAGCTTCTTCGCTCCGTGCGCTTCCTCGAGTGCCGGCCCCAACTCCGCGTATGCCCGGTCGTAAAAGGCCAGCACAATCGCTTCCTTCGATTCGAAGTAATAATAGGCCAACCCTGTCGCCACGCCCGCGCGTTGCGCCACGTCCCGCATACTCGTTCCCTCGAAGCCCTGCTCGCGAAACAACTCGAGCGCCGCTTCCAGAATCTTCTCTTTCTTGGTCATCGTCTGCACCCAGATAATCGTACCTCGCGAAGCCGCTCCGCCAAATCTGCATCAGCCTGCAACCCAAACCAAATCGCCAACTGCCCGCGATTCTCCGATAGCTTCGCAAACATCTGCCGCGCCAGCGGCAACAGCAAAGGGCTCCCCAACCGGTATGCCCAACCGCGATACTCATCCAAAGCCCAGATCACCATCAGCCACGCCGAATCCCCGCGCCAATACTCACCCGAATCGGCCACCACAACCAAGTCATCCATCCCTTCATCCTTGGGCACACACCGCAAAGGCACAATCTGCCGCTGCCCCTCCAGCCACCGCACCAGAGCAACGCACAACCCGCAACGGGCATCAAAGTACACCATCAGATTTCTCATAACAAACTCCCATCCGTGTGCATCCGTGTTTATCCGTGGCCCCAAACAATCACCGCCCCGGCCCTTCCATCCGCCCGCTCGGAGCCACTGGAAACGGAGCATCCGGCCGCCGCTCCAACGCCCGCTGCCGCATCCGGCTGAACAGATACAGATTGAAGAAATGCAGCAACCCCAGCACGATCAGCACCGTGCCCACCTTGCCGCTCAGCAGTTCCATCAGCGCCCGCCCCGTGTCGATCTGCAACTCCGTCCGCAGCGTCGCCACAATCCATCCCAGGTTCAGCAGATAGAACCCCACCACCAGCAGATGATTCACCGAATCGGCCAGCGCATCATTCCCATGAAACGCATCCACCAGGAAAGTCCGCCCATTCCGGTGCAGTGTACGCGCCACCCAGACGGTCACCGCGAACGACAGCACCAGGTACAGCAGATAAGTGTGAACAGTAAACATAGATCCTCCTTCGCAATTTTGAACATGTTCAATTGAACGTGTTCAACCCGAGTATGGACCCAACCCGCCCACTCTGTCAAGCAAAAAATTGAACATGTTCAAAGCGCACCAATCTGTATACTGGTGTCTTCATGAACGCCCCATCCGCCACCGCCCTCCTCCTCGATCCCGTCTACCGCAAGCACGACACCGGCGAAGGGCATCCCGAAGCCATCTCCCGCTACGTCGCCGTCACCGAAGCCCTCGAAAAGGAGAAGCTCACCACCACCCTCCCGCGCATCGAGCAGCGCCCCGCCACCGACGACGAAGTCGCTCTCTGCCACGGCCGCTCCTACATCGCCACCGCCAAACGCGACATCCGCTCCGGACTCCACAACCTCACCACCGGAGACACCGCCGTCTCCGAAGACTCCCTCGATGTCGCCCTGCGCGCCGCGGGCGGCGTCTGCAACGCCATCGACGCCGTCGCCGCCGGCAAAGTGAAGAACGCCTTCTGCGCCGTGCGACCTCCCGGCCATCACGCCACGCCCAATCGCGGCATGGGCTTCTGCGTCTTCAACAACATCGCCATCGGCGCGCGCTATGCCCAGCGCAAGCACGGCATGGAACGCGTCCTCATCGCGGATTGGGATGTCCATCACGGCAACGGCACACAGGACATCTTCTATGAAGACGGCTCCGTGCTGTTCCTCTCCACGCACCAGCACCCCTGGTATCCGGGCAGCGGCATGCCCGACGAGCGCGGCGAAGGCAAGGGCGAAGGGCGCATCCACAACTTTCCCTTCCCGGCCGGCACAGGCCGCACGGACATCCTGCCGGTCTTTCAGAAACACCTCGCCACCGCGGCCGAAGCGTTTAAGCCCGACCTCGTCATGATCTCCGCGGGCTTCGATTCCCGCGCCGGCGATCCGCTCGGACGCTTCCGCCTCACCGACACCGACTTCCATGACATGACGCTCGCCCTCATGGAGATTGCCGACCGCCACGCCAAGGGCCGCCTCGTGTCCGTGCTCGAAGGCGGCTACTCGCTCAGCGGCCTCGCCGCCGGAGTCACCGCCCACATCCACACCCTGCGCGGCGCCTAGCTGAGCAGGTGGTCCAGCGCCTCAATAAAGAAGTACTCGCCCCACATCACACTCTCATCGACACCCAGGTCTTTGTGCAGGTGATACACCCCGCCCTTGAGGATGCCCTCCCAACCCGGCTCGCCGTGCGAGACATGCTCCTGGCATAGCGACCGCATGATCCGCGTCGCCGTGCTCCAGTAGAAGTGCCCCTTCACCGGATCGTGCAGCAGCCGCGACAGCCGCATCAGCCCGCTTGCCGCGATCGCCGCCGCCGAGGTGTCCGCCATCTTTCGGCTCTCCGAGGGCGCATTGAAGTCCCACGGTGGGATGCCATCGGAGTTGGCATGCGTGATGTAGTAATCGGCGCAGCTCTCCGCCGTTTCCAGGAACCGCGGATCGCGGCTGTACTCATAGGCGGTCGAGAACCCGTACAGGCTCCATGCCAGTCCACGTGACCAGCACGAATCCCCGCGGAAGCCCTGATGCGTCGTCTGTTTCAGGAACTCGCCCGTCTCCACATCGAAGATCCCTTCATGTGCCGTCGAGCCGTCGCCCCGCACCAGCACGCGCCGCGTTGTCAGGCAATGCCGCAATGCGATGTCCCGCAGTTTCCGGTCACCTGTCTCGCGTGCCGCGTAGAAGATGATGCCCACGTTCATCATGATGTCGATGAACAGCGAGTTGTCCGACACGAAGCTGCGCAGATAGTGGCCCTTGTCCATGAACCGCATGGCCATCGTCTTGCCCGCGTCGATGATCACCTGCTGGATGTCCGGGTTCTTCGTCAGCCGGTACCAGCGCAGGTACGTCGACAGGAAGATGAAGCCGAGGTCGTGCACATCGCGGTCGTGCTTGCGCGGTTCCAGTGGCTTCGTGTAACGGATGGCCTGCTGCAACCAGAACTTCTCCTCGTCGGTGCCCGCCGCCGCATGCTTGCGGAACACCCACATCATGCCTGGCAGAAAGCCGTCGCACCAATGCGTCCACGCCGGACCATCATGCTTCCACTTGCCCTGCTCCGTATAAATCGGATAGAAGTCCGGATATTTCTCGATCAGATTCCGGACGCGCGATTTCCCCAACTCCATGGCGGAATGCAGCAACGACCTGTCATTGTCAGGCTCGAAATGAATCACGGTTTCTCCTCGTGGGAAGGCGGCAAGGTGCGCCAGTACAGGCGCGTACCCACTAACAGTCTCCCCCGCTCACCTTTCAGATTCAGGATACCAATCCTCGGGTTCTCCAAGGGCTGTTCCCGCACCACGGTATAGGATCGCAGTGCGTCCGCTCGTTCCCACGCCTGCGACACTCCGGGCAACGGAGGCGTCAGCCGCGCGTGGAACTCACCAAAGAAGTGATCGAAAGAGAACCGCTGGAACAACAGCCCCACCGTCCAATCGGTCCGGTTGGCAATCTGCCGCCGCTCCAACCTCCAGATGCGTCCCGTGATCTTCGCCCCCTTCGGCAGGTACACCGTGCCCTTCCGCTTCACATCCTTCACCACCACGGCGTCCACCACATCGCCCACCGCCGTGACGCCGGCTTCCACCTCCGTTCGCAGTTCCAGTTCCAGATCGAGATCCGCGGGAAGTTCCACTCGCTGCGGAGCCTTCTTCACTTCCACAGCCGCGCCCGGTGCGTCCTCGAAGCTCAACACCGATTCCCCCGCGAACTGCCGGCACTTGGAGAACTGCGTGCGGTTGCGGCTCTCGTTGCCCAGCAGATCCGTGATGATCAACTCCGAGGATTGCGGCAGCAGGAACGTCCCGCCGCCGATCGGCACGTTCTGATACTCCAGCGCCTCCGATGCGGCGGAGACCGGCAGGTGCGGTGGGATCTCCGTAACCTCAATCTCAATGCGCGCCAGATCGAGCGTCGCGGCATCCACCCACACCGAACCCTCGTAGCCGACGATGCCTTCCTGTGGGCGCACACGCATGCGATAGCCGCTGTGGATCAGCGGCACCCGATAGTCCCAGCGAATGGTGTTGCGCCCATCGCGGATGCGCTCGCCCACATACGTGAACTCGGGTGTGCCCGATAGAAACAGCGAGCGTGCATGCAGCGCGAAGCTCCCGTTGCCGATCGCTCCATGACCCACCATATCGGCGATGTCCTGCTCGGTAAACTCACCCGATCCCGGCCACGCAAACAGCTCCTTGCGATTGACCAGCCCCACTTCCAGACGCAGCAGGTCCACCAGTTCATAGCGCCGCGAGGACACCCTGCGGCGGGAGCGCTCGATGGTCTCCAGACAGGTGTAGTTGGGCAATCGCTCGAGGTTTTCCGCGGCTCGCAGCTTCACTTTGGCGAGCAGCAGAACCTCCGGCGCAAGGCCCTGTTGCGCGGGCACAGCCTGCGCCGCAAGAAGGAACGCGAAGTGCGCCCAGTGGATCCGCATTCGCCCTCATTATAGCCCTGCCCTCTGCTACCATCGGGGAACATGCCTGATACAAAGATCACCGTATTGAACAATGGTCCGCTGCGCATTGAGGGCGACATGGCCATCCTCGACCCGGCTGGGAACGCCTTTGGATTGGCGGGGCGCACCGTCATTTCGCTGTGCCGTTGCGGGCTCTCGGAGAACAAGCCTTTCTGCGATGGGGCGCATGCCCGCCAGGGCTTCCAGAGCCAGTGCGAAGCCCGCGAACTGCCGCCGCCGAAGCCGAAGCTCTAACTCGCCTTCTCGCGGAACAGCAGCGGCAGAAACTCCGACAGATACCGGCGCCACACGGTCCAAGTGTGTGCGCCGGGAGTCTCCTTCCACTGATACCGCACGTCCTTCGCCTTCAGAAACTCCAGGAACTTGCGGTTCGAGTCCATCAGCCGGTCATCCACGCCACAAGCGATCCACAGCAGCCGCAGCCTGTCATTGGCCTTCGCATCCAAACCCGCAAAGGCTTTGTCCAGATCGCTGCCCATCCCGCCCGAAGAGAACGCCCCAATCCATGAGAAGCGCTCCGTGGCGTTCAGCCCCACGAACAGAGACTCGGCGCCGCCCATCGACAGCCCTGCTATCGCACGGTCTTTACTGTTCTTCGAGGCGCGATAGCTTTTCTCCACGGCGGGGATCACTTCGTTGAACAACGCATCGCGGTAGCGCTCAAAGCTGCGCTCACGCAACCCGGGGTCGCGCATCGAACCGCCGGTACGGGAAACGATCTCCGGCGCGCCATAGCCCAACGTCATCACGATCAGCATCGGCTTCGCCTTGCCGTCCGCAATCAGGTTGTCGAGGATCGTGTGCGCCTGGCCCACCGCGGTCCAGCCGCTGGCATCGTCGCTGAAGCCGTGCAGCAGGTACAACACGGGGTATAGCTTGCTCGACTTGGAATCGTAGCCCGGCGGCGTGTAGACGTAGTAATCGCGGTCGTCGCCGACAATCGCGGAGTGATAGAAGTGGCGATGCACGGTCCCCTTGGCCACGTTGGCTCGCACGTCCCAGGTATTCGTGCCGCGTACATGCACCATGCTCTGCGGGTTGAGCAGATTCGGCTTCATCAGCGGATTGTTGGGGTCCATCATGTTCACCCCATCGGTGACGAAGGAGTAGCCGTAGTAGTCGGGCTCCAGCGGATCGGTGGTGAGCGTCCACAGTCCTTTGTCGTCCTTCGTCATGGGGACACGCTGCCCGCCTTCCCGCGACAGGATGACCTCCTTGGCACTCGGCGCGCGGAAGCGGAAGGTGACACGGCGGTCGGGGTGCACCTCCGGCGAGATCACCGGCGGAGGCGCCTGCTGAGCCACCGCCAATGCACAGGCGGCGAAGATCAGTGGGAGTTTCATCACGAGGTCTATTGTAGGCCTAATCCGCCTGGGTCGGTTCCGCGGACTTCGTGCGCGGAATGCGCAGGATGAAGCGCGCGCCCTCACCTTCATCCGGTGCGGCCCATAGATCGCCGCCATGATCGAGCAGCGTCTGCCGCGCCAGAGCCAGCCCGAGCCCGAGGCCGTTCTTCTTCCCATGGCTCACGAAGGGCTGGAACAACTGGCTGCGAACCTCATCGGCGATGCCGGGTCCGGTGTCCGCCACCTCCACCATGGCGAACGAACCTTCCACCGCCGCGGAGATCTTCACCTCGCCGCCCTTCGGCATCACGTCGAGCGCGTTCTGCACAAGGTTGACGAAGACGCCTTCGATGCGCGGACGGTCCGCGAGCACATCGATGCCGGCATCGATGTCCACCTCGATCTTCACCGATTGCCCATGGGCGGCGGGCTCCAGCGTGAGCAGCGCCTCGCGCACCAACTGGCGCAGGTTGCAGTGCTCTTCCATGCTGGTCTTGCCGCGCGTGACACGCACCAGATCGTCGAGCAACTCCTGAATGCGCCGCGAGGCGCGATAGATGTTCTCGGCGATGCGGCGCGTCTGATCGGCGGTGGGCTGTGTATCCACCAGCATCTCCGAGCCGCCATAGATCGCCGCTAGCGGGTTGCGCAGGTCGTGAACGATGGAACTGGCCAGCCGGCCAATGGTGGCGATGCGCTCGCGGCGGATGAGTTCCGAGCGCGCCGCCTGCAGCGATTCGCACATCTTGTTGAATGTGGAAGCGAGGCGTCCGAGCTCATCATCGCTATCGACGGCCACGCGATAGTCGTAGTTCTGCATGGCCACTTCGCCGGCCGCTGTATCGAGATCCTTCACCGGTTGCACGATGCGCTCGGCGGCCACGTAGGTGAGCAGCAGGCCCATGACGATGGCGCCCAGCCAGATGAACAGCATGCGGCGGCGCAGGTTTCCCATACTGTCGCGGACACTTGCAAAGGAGCGCAGGATATAGAGCCGGCCGACGGGCTTGCCGTCGAAGTCGAGCAATTCGCGGTCAACGGGCACGTACTCATTTGCACCATCGCTGACGATGCTCGCCCGCGGGGAGCGCGTGAGGTGGCGGACCACGTTGCCGGTGGCGCTGTCGGACAGCGTCGAGGCAAACACCTGCCCGCGGGCAACGAAGATGTAGTCGCTGCTGCCGGTGGACTCCTTCAGTCCGCGTGCGACATCGCCGTCGACGGCGAAGCCGGCAATCGCCCTTCCGGCACCGCCTTCGGCGCCCGGGGAACTGCTGGTGAACGGGGTGACCACAATGTGGTGCAGAACGCTGTTTTGCACAAAGAAACCGGAGCGGTGTCCGGTGGGCGCGGAGGATCGGATGATGAATCCCAGGTCGAGAGGTTGGCCGCCGGCATCAGGCGTGCCGGTGACGATCCAACCGCCGCGGTTAATAAGGACCACAAAGCCTGTGCCGCGCATCTCGCGCGTGGCTCGGGCCCAGGACTCCAGCACGATCTGCGTGCCGTCGCGGTGCTTTCCTTCGAGCGATTGCAGGGCCTCTGGCATTCCGCTCATGAAAGCGGTGAGGGATTCGAACAGTTCCACCTTCGATTCCCATAACGCCTCGTAGGCCTTGAGGCTAGCCTGCACTTCTTCCTGCAGGCTGCGCGTGGCCGTCTCCTGCACGCCGCGCTGCACGAAGTAGCCGATGGCGGCAAACAGCACCGTGAGCGCCACGCTTGTGGACAGCCAGATCTTCCAGAGCAGCGATAGCCGGCGTAGGTTCATCGAAAGCGCATCAGGCCGACTGGGGCTGGGCGTCGAGCAACGACCCCAAATGATGAGCTACGGCGATGGGCGAGTACGGCTTCTTGTAGAAGGCCTTCACCCCGAGTTGCGCGAGTTGGTGGGTGATGGACGGATCAGCATCTCCGCTGACCGCAACGACCGGCGTGGACGCCAGCAGCGCATGGCGTTTCACGTCGCGGATCAAGTCCATCCCGTCGGCATCCGGCAATCGCATATCCGTAACTATCACCAGCGAGTCTTCCGGACGCACGTCTGCGAGCAGCGCCCAGGCTTCTCCGGCTCCCATGGCGACCTTTACCTCCACGTTGCGGATCGCCATGCAGGCGATCTCCAGATTCGCGGCCAAGTCGCGCGAATCCTCGACGATCAACACCAACCGGCGGGACACGAATCATGCCCCCCTTTCCGTAATTAGAATGGTGTTACCACACTCGGACAGCTCAAGGCAAAAAGCGATAACCGACCCCATGCACCGTGAGGAAGTGACGCGGCGATTCAGCATCGGGCTCCAGTTTCTGGCGCAGCTTGACGACATGGGCATCGACGGTACGCGTGTTGGGCAGGGCGTCGTAGCCCCACACCGAGTTCAAGATCATGTCTCGCGTCAGGGCGCGATCGGGGTTGGTGAGGAAGTAGACCAGCAGGTTATACTCCGCCGGAGTCATCTTCACCTCGGCATCGTCGCGGCGCACAATGCGGCGTTCGAGGTCGACTTCCACACTGCTGAAGTTCATGGAACGCGGGGTTTCGGGCAGCGTGCGGCGCAGCACGGCGCGAATGCGCGCCAGGAGTTCGCGACGGCCGAAAGGCTTGGTGACGTAGTCGTCGGCGCCGATCTCGAGCAGCAGGACTTTGTCCACTTCGTCGCCTAGCGCACTGAGCACGATGATGGCGCTCTTCATCTGCGCGGCGCGCAGCCGCTTGCAGATCTCGACGCCGGGCAAGCCCGGCAGGCGCAGATCGACAAGGATGAGGTCAGGCTTGTGCTTCAACGCCGAGTCGAGACCGGACTGCCCGTCGGCGGCCTGATAGATGCGGAAGCCTTCCTGTTCGAGCATGACGGCGATCGTGTCGCGCACGTTTTCGTCGTCGTCAATCACAAGGATGCGCTGAATACCCAATGAGAGAATTTTAACGAAAGCGCTGCACCCGAATCGAGTCCCCGTGCATCCTGTTTTACGATGGGATTAGGGCCTGATATGCACATACGAACACTAACATCGATTCTCATTCTGGCTGCTGCGTCCTTGCAGGCACAATACAAGATGGAAACGGCGGCGGCGATGCCGGGCGCGGTGCCCGCCGCGCTGGCCGGTGTGTTGGACAAGCAGGGTACGAAGATTCTGGACGGCAAGGGGCAAGTAGTCGCCGAGTTGTGGTTCCGTTCCACGCCTCCGCCCGCTGCTCCGCAGAAGGAAGATTCGGTCACCTGGGCCGGCGTGGCACATGGCACGCTGATCGGCGTGGCGCACTTCCCGGCACGCTTTGCCGACCGCCGCGGGAACCCCATCAATCCGGGGGTTTATACGATGCGGTTCAGCTTCTATCCCGTGAACGGCGACCATCAGGGTGTAGCTCCGCAACGCGATTTTCTGGTGCTGTCGAAGGTGGAAGACGATACCGACCCGAACACGCCGGTGGCCTACGAAGCGCTGATGACGCGGAGCAAGAAGGCTGCCGGAGCGCCGCATCCGCTGGTGTTCAGCATGTGGAAGGAAGACCAGATGTTCCAACCCGGCTTCGCGCAGATGGGAGAGACGGATTGGGTGCTGCAAGTGAAGGTGGGCGGAGCGCCGCTGGCGATCATTCTCGTCGGCAAGGCCGAGGGGTAATCACCATCGGCATTCCGCGGCCTCCCGGTGGCTGGATGGAAACACTCAGCCGGCTGTCCTTCTGGCTCTCTCGGGATCGGGATCGGGTCTATCTCGAATACTCCGTCAAGTGCTGCTTCGTCGTCCCCCGCCACTCCTCTTGCGGGGGACCTCCATACTTCGCAAACCACTGGTCCAGATCCGAATCGAGCGAAGCAATCAAATTCCGATACCGTGGATCATCCACCAGATTCTTCGTCTCCTTCGGATCCCGCTCCAGGTCATACAACTCACTCGGCCATTCCTTCGTCCGCCGGATATACTTCCAAGTCTCCGTCCGCACCCCACGCACAAACGAATACTCAAAATACAGCCGGTTCTCCCAAGCCGGCTTCTGCCCTCTCAGAAACCCTGCATAGCTCCGCCCCGGCCGTCTCGCGTCTTTCCCTACCTGCACCCCTAAGTAATCCAAAATCGTCGGGAAATAGTCGTAACTCGAAACCATCGGCGTCAGCACCTGCCCCGCCGCAATCTTCCCCGGATGATTCCAGATCAACGGCACCCGCGCCCCGCCATCGTACAAATTGAACGGCCACGTCCCATTCCCCTTGCCCCACACTCCATGATGCCCCGCGCTCCAACCCTGATCCGCCGTGAACACAATCAGCGTATTCTCCCGCACTCCCATCTCTTCCAGCTTCTTCACAATCCGCCCCACGTTCGCGTCCACCCCGCTGATCAACGCGGAATACGCCCGCATGCTCTCCTTATTTCCGTGATGCCGCGCCAGCCCCGGGTTCTGCCACGGATGCTTCGGCGTATCCGGAAAACACGAAAACTTCGCATCTTTGTACGGCTCGCGATACTCGTCCGGCTGAAAATCAAACGGCGTATGCGGAGCATAGAACGGCACCAGCATATAGAACGGCTTCTCCTTCACCGTATCCAGAAACTCCACCGCGCAATCGCCCACCGAATCCGTCTTGTACTCCCGCAGTTTCCCCTTCACGCCGTTCTTCACGAACTCCACATTCTTATACGGTCCGCCCCCACCTGGCACGGTCGCCCAATACGTGAACCCGTACTGCGCTTTGTCATCGTCGCCCATGTGCCACTTGCCGCACATCCCCAGCGTGTAGCCATTCTTCGCCAGAATCTCCGAATACGGAGTTTGCCCCTCCAGCCAGCGCCGCGTATCTTTCCCGAAGCTATCCTCGGGCCGCAGCCAATCCTGCACCCCGTGCACCGATGGAATCCGCCCCGTGATCCACGTCATCCGGCTCGGCGAACACACCGGCGTGCACGCAAACGCCCGCGTGAATTGCGCCCCCTCCCGTGCCAGCTTGTCGATATGCGGCGTATGCATCTCCCCGCATCCATATGAGCCCAACCCCCAGGCCCCGTGATCGTCCGTCATGAACATCACGACATTCACTTTTTTCTGCGCCTGAGCAACACCCTGCAAGGCCGGCACGGCGCCAGCCATCGTTCGAAGGAAAGTACGGCGATCCATGCAAGCTACTTTACACGGCCAGCAGATAACACTGCACGCCGCACTGCTTCACCCGTTCCAACGCCAACGCATACCACGCCAGTTGCGCTCCATACTGCTCCGCCAATCCCTCCACCGCAAAGTCCGTCTTGAAGTCCACCACCACCCAATGGTCCCCCTCGGCGAATGCCAGGTCGATCACTCCTTCCACCGCCTTCCCGCCATCTTTCACCACCACCGGATACTCCCGATGCACCCGTCCCGCCGCACGCGCCCGATCGAATAGCGGATGATGCAGCGCCTGATACACCGCAAATA
>CALFYN010000778.1 GCA_937952345.1 uncultured Acidobacteriota bacterium | reverse complement strand
GGGCAGTTGGAGAGGGCCTACCGCATTTGACGGCCCGAGGCGGAAGGGAGGACGACGATGATCTCGTCGATTTCGATGCCGTGGCGTTTGAGGCGGTCGAGGACATGGGCGGCATCGCGGCCCAAGCCGAAGACGGAGACACCGGAGAGAACGCAGCCTTTCTTGGCGGGGTCATCATCGAGGAAGCCTTCGACGTGAAAGCCGAGGGTGGGATTCTGGATGGTTTCCTTGAGGAGCATGTTTCCGGCCGCGCCGGCGCCATAGATGAGAATATGCTTACGGCCTTTTCGCGAGTGGGCGTTGCGGCGGGCAGAGAATCGGAACTGAACGGCGAGCATGAAGGAGACGGTGAGGCCGGAGCAGATGACGAAATCGAGGATGTAGATGGAGCGGGGGAATTCGCGGCCGATGATCCAGAAGATGGCGGCGGAGGCGGCGGCGGAGGCGATGAAGTTGATGCAGACGAGGTTCATCAAATCGCCTGTTCCGGTGAAGCGGTTCCAGGTGCGGTGGAGGCGGTCGAGGTGGAAGACGGCGATTTTCAGGGGAATGGCGATGAGGAGGGCCGTCCGGAGCTGATCGAAGGCCAGCGGGGGGATATTGAAATCGAAGCGGAGGAGAAAGGCGGCAACGAGAGCAACGACGATGGAGAGCAGATAGACGACGCGATTGCCGAGTTGCCCATGACGCAGAGAGAGCCTCATGATTTGCCCTCCGGGGGGTCAAGCTTTGTTAGCCAGATTTCGCGCCAGTAGTAGAAGCAGGAACGGTCGCAGTGGTATTCGGCGCCGTCGCAAAGGGCGTTTTCGAGGAGGACGGTGTTCTTGAGTTTGCGGACCTGTCTGGATTCCTCGAGGAAGATGGTTTGAAGGCGCTTGAAGACGCGAAAACGCCGGCCGCAGAAGCGGGCCATGTCGGGGAGGAACTTGAGTCCGCGAGTGGCTCCGTAGGAATCGAGCGTCAGTTCAATTTCGGCGAGGGATTTGACCTGGACGTAATCGCCGGGTTGGAGGGTGGATTCGGTTTCGGCTTCGAGCGGGGGGCGGGGTTTGGCGGCTGGCCCGTGACGGCGAAACCACCACTGGGATTGGCGGAGGGTGGTGCGCAGCCCGAAGTTGCGAACGCACCAAAAGGTGCGGCGGAGCAGGGAAAAGGAGAAGCGCCACGGGCCGTCGGAGAATTCGTTCTGCACTTCGAGCTGGCAGGCGGGCTCACTGGGGGCGATGATGAGTGGGGCCTCACGGGCGGCCTGCTGCGTGATGGCGGCACCGTTGAGGACGGCGGCTGTTACGGCCAAGGTCTGGTTGGTGGGACGCCATTTGGAAAGATGCGCGGCGATGCTGACGGACGGCCGGGACGTGAATAAGGGCGCCAGGCGAGGGTGAAATTGAATGACGCAGTGGTGCGGCTCGCAATCGTAGCCCATGCGGGTTTTGTAGGCGTGGAGGCCCGGCATGGGGATGAGGGAACTCCAGCCCATGGTGACGAATTGAACAGCGGGATCGGCGACGGCATCGCGGGTGACGATGAAATCGAGGACGTGATTGGGGCAACTGTCGAGATCGGAGGCGGCGGACATCTGGTGCACGATGTGGAAGCAGCCGTCTTCGAGGCAGGTGATGTTATAGGCGGCGAGTTGCGTTCCGGAGAAAGCGCCGAAGGCGGACATGGCGGGGACGGCGAAGACTGCTTCGACGAGGCGGGTCCATTGGCGGGGATCGGCGAATTCGGGGTCGAAGCGGCCTTGCCTGCGCATGGTCTGGAGGTTGAGAGGGAGGCCGAGGCGGATGAGCTCGTCGGGGTTGAGTTTGCGAACCTCACAGCGATCGAGGCCGTGGCGGACCTTCTGGCGGAAATTGCGGTGGAGATTTTCGATGCCGTAGGACGGGCCGCGGAAGACGTAGAGGCCTCCGGGGAGTCCGGCGCGGGTTGTGGAAGGGAATCGCACGCCGCGGATGCCGGCATCGCGAAGGAGACGGGCGGTTTGCGCCGTGGACAAATCGAGGATGAGCTGGGGCGGCAGGCTGATGAACATGCCGTGGCCGACGCTTTGCCAAAAGCATCCGCAGGCTTCGAAGACCTTGCGTCCGCGCAGTTGCATGTGGCGGGCGAATTGGATGCCCAGTGGTTCGCGGCTGACTGTGGGGGGAGAGAGGATTGGGAAAGCTGTGGTCATATGGGAATCCTAGTGAGCGGCGGTGGCGGACCGGACCGCGATAGCCACACGGCGCTTGTTGGCTTGAATGACCGATTGGACGGCCTGGACAACTGCACCCAACTCCTCCTCCGTGAGAGCCGGGTAGAGCGGAATGGAGACAATGCGGCGGTAGAGGGCGATGGAGCGATGGCAATCGCTGGAGCGGATGGACGGAATGCCGGCGAAATAGGGATGAAGGGGAATGGGGATGAAGTGGACGCTGACGCCGATGCCGAGGTCGCGGAGTTCGCGGAGGAACTGATCGCGGCCGATGGCGAGCAACTCGGGGCGGATGCGCAGGATGTAGAGGTGCCATGCGTGGCGGATGTCTTCGGCGACGGGGGGCGTTTCCAATTCCGGGGTATTGGCGAAGGCTTTGTTGTAGAAGGCGGCGTAGCGGGTGCGGATTTCGATGAAGCTGTCGAGCTTGCGAAGCTGGTGGATGCCGATGGCGGACTGCACATCGCTGAGGTTGTATTTAAAGCCGGGGGCGGTGACTTCGTAATACCAATTGCCGTGTTCGGTGTAGCGCTGCCATGCGTCCTTGCTGATGCCGTGGAGGCAGAGGACGCGCATGTGGGCGGCGAGATCGGGGTTGGCGCAAGTGATCATGCCGCCTTCGCCGGTGGTGAGATTTTTGGTGGCGTAGAAGCTGAAGACGCAGGCATCGCTGCGGGTTTCGCCGCGCATGGCTCCGATGGGTTGATGGCGATAGCGGGCTCCGGCGGCGTGGGCCGCATCTTCGATGACGAAGAGGCCGTGGCGGCGGGCGAGGCGCCAGATTTCTTCCATGCGGCAGGGGTATCCGGCGATGTGGACGGGGAGGAGGGCGCGGGTTCGGGGGGTGATGAGCGTGGCGATGGAGGCGGGGTCGATGTTTCCGTCTTCGCCGACGTCGGCAAGGATGGGGGTTGCGCCGGTATGAAGGATAGTGTTGACGGTGGCGCAGAATGTGTTCGGAGTGGTGATGACTTCATCGCCGGGTCCGATGCCGAGGGCGACCAGAGCGAGGTGCAGGCCGGCGGTGGCGGAATTGACGGCGAGAGCGTGTGGCGCTCCGACATAGGCGGCGAATTCGCGCTCGAACTGCTCGGTGCGAGGGCCGGTGGTGAGCCAGCCGGAGCGGAGCGTGGCGGCGACTTCATCGATCTCATCCTGGCCGATGCTGGGGCGGTGGAAAGGAATGAATGCTGGGGTTTGCATTTCGTTTGTCCTGCGGTGCTAGCGGATGGAACGAACCACCAGGAACGCTTCGGCGGCCTGACGGCAAATGATGCTGCCCCAGTGGTGCGCGCGGGCGCGGAGAGAATCGGGGCTGCGGGGGTGCGGGGTTTCGCGGACTTCGTGGGAGTAGCAGCGAAACGCTTCGATCTTGGTATCGAGGAAAGCGCTGATATCGACAAAGAGGTTGGGCTGGAAGCTGGGGAGCAAGGCGGGGGAAGCCCATTCGGTGGAGGAGGGGGTTTCAAAGAGAATGAGGTCGCGGACGGAGGGGGCTGAACAGGGGCGAGCGGCGACGAGTACGGCTTCGGAGACAATGCGGTGGTCGCGATTGATATCGCCGCCGAAGTGGGTGTAGACGGTGTGGGGGCGGTAAGAGTCGAGGATGGGCTGGATTTCGCCGATGATGTCGAGCAAGGAGAGTTCATCGAGGCGCTGTTCGGGGAGGTGGCCGAGAGTGAGTTGATCGAAGCCGATGATTCTGGCGGCGCGCCTGGCCTCTTCGGCGATCTCAGAGGCTCTCTCGGGGCCATAGCGGACGGAGACCCCTTCGCAGAGGATGACGGCATGCACTTCATCGCCGCGGCGATTGTGAGCGATGGCCGTGCCGCCGGCTCCGAGCAGTTCGTCGTCGGGATGGGCGGCAACGATGAGGACTCTCATAGGTTTCCTTTTCGGGGTAGGGGATCGGGTTGGGTGTAGACGCCTTTTCGGGAGAGGACGACCCACGGCGTTTTGAGGAGGATTTCGAGATCGAGGAGGAAGGAGAGGTGATCGACGTAATAGCTGTCGAGTTCGGCGCGGCGGCGCCAGGAGAGGGAATTGCGGCCGCGCACGGCGGGCAGATTGGTGATGCCGGGGCGAACGAGCAATTTGCGGCGGAAGAGGTCATCGTAGAAGGCGGCTTCGGCGACTTCGTCGGGGCGTGGACCGATGAGGCTCATGTCGCCGATGAGGACGTTCCAGAATTGCGGGAGCTCATCGATGGAGAATTCGCGGAGCCAGCGGCCGCAGCGGGTGATGCGAGGATCTCCGCGGCCGACGAAGCAGGAACCATCCTGGTTGCGGAGAGACGGTGCGTCGTGGCGCATGGTGCGCAGTTTGAACATGAGGAATGGCTTGCCGTGCCGACCCATGCGCCAGGAGCGGAAGATGACGGGGCCTGGGGACTCGAGTTTGATGATGAGGGCAGCGATGGCCAGAAGGGGCGCAAGCAACAGCAGGGCCGCGGCGGAGAAGGCGATATCGAAGGTACGCTTTACGAGCGGGTACACGGGCTATTCTCCGAGCTTGATTTTGAGGCTTCTGAGGACTGAGGATGCGGGGGCGGGCTCGGCGTCGCGAGCCGTGGAAGAGACGACGTTGACCTGCAGGACGCCGTCGCCGGTGAGGACCCAGACGGGGCCGTCGAGGATGCGGACGACGCGTCCGGGGATGCGGCCGACGTAGTTGGGCATGGCATGGATGATGGCGGCGGAGCGAATGATGAGGGATTCGCCGGCGAAGGTAGTCCAGGCGCCCGGCATGGTGGGTGGCGCGAGGGCGCGAATGAGGTTGTAGATGCATGCGGTGGGCAGGGACCAATCGATGCATCCGTCCGCGGGAGTGCGGACACAGGTGTAGGTTGCCTGCGACGTATCTTGCGGGAATCTGGGGGCGCCGCCGTTGGTGATGTGAAGGAGGAATTCTTCGAGCATTTCGCAATAGACGGGGATGGTTTTGTCGTAGAGTTCGTTGACGGTGTCGTCCTGTGCGATGGGGATGCGGCGTTGCGAGATGACGTCGCCGGCGTCGACTTCTTCACTGGCGTAGAAGAGGGTGACGCCGGTTTCCGATTCGCCGTTGATGATGGGCCAGGAGAGCGGGGCAAAGCCGCGGTATTTGGGAAGGAGGGCCTCATGGAAGACGACGAAATGAGGGACGGGTTGATAGACGTCGCGGGGGACGAGAGTGCGCCAGTTTTCGGCTACGACGATGTGTGGATTCCAGGCGCGGAGTTTGCGGGCCGGTTCGCCGTTGCGGAGGGAACGGCCGACGACGGAATCGATTTCGAAGCGGTCAGCGATGGCGCACAAGCGGTCGGCCCACTGTTCCTCATGGGGGTCATCCTGCATGAAGACGCAGCCGCAGACGTTGACGTCCCGTTTGAGGAGGGTTTCGAGGAGGACGGCGCCGCGGCGGCGCGCTGCGATGAGTACTAAGGAGGGGTTCATGAGGAACTCGCGATCCCGGCGGGCGTGTGTTGCCCGAGTTGTTGTTGGTTGTCCAGTTGGGAATCGGGAACGATGCCCTTGTTGGCCATCAGTTCCCGGTAGATTTGCCAATAATCCTCGATCAT
>CALFYN010000777.1 GCA_937952345.1 uncultured Acidobacteriota bacterium | reverse complement strand
GGGGGAAATTCGTCAACGAATACGGCGCATTGCGGATTGCCGACATTCAGAATGGTTGCGTCGAGAATCGCGCCATCCACGTCCAGCGGATAACGGATCTGCTCCGGCTGACAGGACGGCGCGCCCATCTCCATTTCGAACCGAAAGCACATGCCTTGGCGGTCCAGTAATCGTAGATGCTTCGTCCCCGCCCCCGTCGCGATGCGGACTTCATCCACATCCAGCCCATTGGCCAGCAGGAACGCTGCCGCGCATCGCGTGCCGTTTCCCGAAATCTCCGAATCGCTGCCGTCCGAGTTGTACAGCCTGATCGCGCCATGATCGTTTCCCGAGGTGGGGGACACGATCATCCATCCATCTGCGCCCACGCCGGTGTGCCGCCGGCAAATGGCTTCGGCGATCAGCCGCTGCCCCACCGCTGGGACTTCGTGCGCCCACGAAAGCAGAAAATCATTCCAGGCGCCGTGTGCCTTGGTAAAGGGTATCTTCATTGGTTTCCGATTGCCGGCGGTAAATTTCGATTACAGGCCCACCTTTTACAGCTATCATTTTCACACAACCGTACCGAGGCCCGTTCCGATTGCTCTTCAATATTGCGGTCGCCACCTCGTCTCCGCTCATCGCCACCGCCCACTCCTCCCACAGAAACAAATCGGGCCGCTTCTGCGCTGCCATCCAGTGCGGATTGTTCCCTTCCTGCAGCACGTCGCGCAAAGGAATGCCAGCCTCGCGATAGATCCCCGCCAGATCGCCCAGTGCGGAATAAATGCCCTCATGCGGACGCCGGTGCTCCTTGAGGTAGGCGGCCGCCTCCGCGGTCCAGGCGCGGCGCGCCTCACTATTCACCTGCGATTCCTTCCACGTGATCCACGCCTCCGGCCGCGGATAAACAACCCACGGAACCGCGGCCGTCACCACCAGTAGGGCGGCCAGAATCACCTGCCAGCGCCCCCGCGCGATGGTCGCCAGCGACGCCGCGCACAGTGCCATCGCCGGCAGTGCCGCCAGTCCGTAGCGCGTGTTGTAGTAGCTGTTCGGCCAAAGGTGCGGAACAAAGATCGGCGTCCCCGAAGAGTAAATGCTCCAGACGTAAAAAACCACTGGTAACAGTACGAATAGCAACGCGGCGAATGAGCGCCGGAACAAAGTGGTGCAGATACCGGCCAACCCCAGAATGGCCAGCGACGCACCTGCGCACAACTGTGCCGCCGCCCGAAATTGCTGCCAGGCTTTGCCGAAATCGTGGTCCCCAGGGTATCTGTCCATCCCCGCGTCGAGCGCACGCTGGTAAATCATTTTCGCCGACCACTGTCCGCGATAAAACTCCAGCGCATCCCCGTAATACCAGTAATTGTGCGCCAGCCACCACAAAGGGCCGGCCAAGGCCAGCACGCCGAATACAAGGCCCTTGCCAAGACTGACCTTCTTCCCTCCAAACGCCAAATACAGCGCCACGAAGGGGATCAGAAACCAGCCCTCGTAACGCGTCAGCGAGGCGATGTTCGATGCGAGTGCCGCGAGCGCCGCCGCACCCATGCCTCCACCTTGTCCATGCCACACAACCGCATACAACAACATCGTGAATCCGGCCAGATACACCGCTTCCGTCATGGGTACGGATTGCAGGTAAAGTACGTTCGGATTCAGCGCGAACAACAGCACCCCAACCACCCCCGCCGTGCGCGAATGGAACAGCCGCCGGATGGAAAGATAAAAGAACGTCCCCGCCACCACGAAAGAGCCCGATGCGGGATACGCCCCCGCAAGGCCCGTGCGCCACCAATGCTCGTTGGAAACAAACGGAAGCATGAGCCAGTGCGGCAACGGCAGCCACACCGTACCCAACTGGTCCCACCCCGGTGTCCGTGAGTCCACCATGCGCCGGGCATTGACCAGGTGAGCCTGGGCATCGCCATAGTAAAGCGTATAACCATGCGCGTTGTGCCACCACAACGCCGATCCGCCCAACACGGCAAGCAGCAGCGCGATCGCCAACGGGTCGAGCCAGGCAAGACGGAATCCCGCCCCGCTCTTCCCTGCTCCCCGCGGCTTAGAACGACGTGAAGCGGCGGAATTCTTCAAAGCGCTGATCAATGTCTCCCCGTGTCAGCGAGCGGAACCGGTCCACCCCGAATCGCTCGCAACAGAAGCTGCCCATGACGGACCCGTACACCACGGCGCGGCCAAGCGTCTTCGTATCCACCGAACCACTCGCCGGATCAACGCCCTGCTCGGCCAGATAGCCCATGAATCCACCCGCGAAGCAGTCCCCCGCCCCGGTCGGATCGAACACCTGCTCCAGCAGATAGCCCGGCACCGCGAAGTAACCTTCCGGATGAAACAACATCGCCCCGTACTCGCCGCGTTTGATGATCAGTGTCTTCGGCCCGAGTTCCATGATCTTCTTGGCGGCTTTCCCGAGATGGTTTTCGCCCGACAGCAGCCGCGCTTCGCTGTCGTTGATCAACAGGAAATCCCAGTGCGCGATAGTCGCCAGCAGTTCGTCGCGGAAGTCGTTGATCCAGAAATTCATCGTGTCCCCGCCAATAAGCCGGACCGAATTCATCTGCTGGCGCACGCTATGCTGCAATGCAGGCTGTATGTTGCCAAGCAGCGCATAAGGCTGTTCTTTGTAATGGTCAGGCAATTTCGGCTGGAATTCCGCGAAAACGTTCAGATCGGTGCGTAGCGTGGTGCGGTCATTCATGTCCGGCGAATATACCCCGGCCCAGAAGAAGGTCTTGCCGGGAACCCGCTCCAGCCCCGCCAGATCGATGCCGCGACCGGCCAACATATCGTAATCTTCATTCTCAAAATCATCGCCCACCACGGCGACTACCTTGACGTGCGTGAAGTAACTCGCCGCCAGCGAGATATACGTGCACGCTCCGCCGAGCATGCGCTCCACTTTGCCATAAGGCGTTTCGACGCCATCATAGGCGACCGATCCGACAACGACCAGCGACATTCGATTGAAGGGTGTCCTTTGTTGAATTGCAGCCAGGGGGACCAGCCGCGCGTTTTCATTGTCCCATTGCCGGCGTTGGGATGGCAACGATTCCTCCATTGCTGATGTTTCTCCCACACAGCGCACGTAGTACTCTAGAAGCTTATGCGTGTTGGAATCATCGGTTGCGGCGCAATCTCCGCCAAACACATTGCCGCCTATAAAAACGTCGGTTACAAGGTCACGGCAGTCACCGACATCGACCCCCAACGGGGCCAGCAAGTCGCTGACTCCTGCGGTGCGCAATTCATCCCCTCCTATGAGGACCTTTGCCGCCACCCCGAAGTCGACTTCATCGACGTCTGCACTTTCCCCGACTTCCGCCTCCAGCCCCTCAAGATCGCCGCCGATGCCGGCAAGCACGTGCAGGTGCAAAAGCCTATCGCCACCAACATCGAAACCGCCCGTGAGATGGTGCGCTACATGCGCCACAAAGGCGTCGTCCTCAACGTCGTCAGCCAGCACCGCTACGATGACTCGATGCGATTCCTCGCCAAGGCCATTCCCGGCGGCCGGCTCGGCAAGATCCTCCAGGCCGATGCCTATGTGAAATGGTATCGCTCGGCGGAGTACTACTCTCGCCCCATCAAGGGCAGTTGGGCCACCGAAGGTGGCGGCGCACTCATCAATCAAGGCATTCATCAGGTGGACATGCTCCTCTACCTGATTGGCAACGTGAGCGAAGTCTTCGGCTACTGGCAACTCGGCGCGCTCCATAAAATCGAGTCCGAAGACGTTATCACCGCCATGCTGAAATACGCCAACGGCGCCACCGGCGTCATTCAGGCTTCGACTGCCTTCTGGCCCGGCTATCCCGAGCGCATCGAAATTCACGGCACCAAAGGCACCTGCGTCATTACAGGAGACAAACTCACCAGGTGGGATGTGGAAAACGACGCGGGCGAACCCGCCCCCGTCGAAAGCGAGGCTATGTCCGGAGCCTCCGATCCAATGGCCATCCCGCTCACTCCCTTCGAGCGCCAGTTTGAAGACTTCGGCCGCGCTATCCGTGAGAAGAACTCTCCGCTCACTTCGGGCGAGGCCGGCTATCGCGCCCTCGAACTGGTTACCAGCATCTACCAGTCCTGCCGCGAGGGTCGCCCCGTGGCCATTGCAGACGCCGCACTGTAGGCACGAATGAGTTGGATTGTACGCGTACCGGCTTCGAGCGCCAATCTCGGTCCCGGCTTCGATGCGCTCGGCCTGGCGCTCGATATACCACTTGAGTGCCGCTTCCGCACCAGCGATACGTTGCGCATCCGCTGCCATGGCCGCGATGCGCACGATATCCCGGCCACCGAGGATAACCTCATCTGGCAAACCGCTCTGCGCGTGGCCCGCGATTTCCGCCAGGAAACCTTGCCTCCCGTCGAACTCGAGATCCACAACCACATCCCGCTCGGCAAGGGACTTGGCTCCAGCGCCGCCGCCCTCACCGCCGGCGTGGTGATTGCCGACAAGTTGCTCGGCCTGGGATGGAAGCCGCTGCGCATTCTCGATGAGGCTGCGCAGATCGAAGGCCATCCGGACAACGTCGCCGCGGCGGTACTCGGCTCAGTGGTGGCAAGCGCCATCGACTCCCACGGCATGACGCGCGCCGTCCGCCTCGAATTCCCCGCCCGCTACGGAGTGGCCATCGTGGTCCCTGATTTCGTGCTCCCTACCGTCGAAGCGCGCCAGGTTCTGCCCGCCAGTTACTCCCGCGCTGATACTGTCTTCAATGTGCAGCGTGCCGCACTGTTGATCGCCGCGCTCGCCACCGGCACGACATCGGCATTTCCCGCAGCCTTGGAAGATCGGCTCCATCAGCCCTATCGCGCCAAACTTGTGCCCGGCCTCGAAGAGATCCTCCGCCTCCGCGCCCCGGGACTGCTCGGCTGCGCGCTCAGCGGAGCCGGTCCGTCAATTCTCGTCTTCTACGAAAAAGGCCACGAAAGCGTGTGCGATCTGATCCGCCAGATCTTCGCCATGCATGGACACCAGTCCGAGGTGCTGGCCGACGGCATGAACATGCGTGGCCTCGAAGTCACGGAGTGGCGCTGACGCGCGCAAACGGCAGGCCGCGGACACGGCCCGTGGTGATCCGCATCCCGCGAATCTGCTTCTTCTCATCACGATCGAACACGATGTTGATAGCCCCGGCCTGAAACCGGTCCGGCCCTGTCCCGGCCAGTTCTCCCACCGATTGCTCGGCCTGTTCCAGCCGCAGCCGGCTGTCGAAATAGCGCACGCTGAACTCGGCCATCGCTTCTTCAGACCGGTACCGGCCTTCGTACTGCTCCGCATTCTCCGTCATCCCCGGACGCCACTCCACGCGGTCGTACACCGCTGGCTTGTGCGATTCGGCTTCGATCCGAACAAATCGCGGCTCGTCCTTCTCGCCGCCCTCGCGGAATTCGATTTCAAAGTCAAGCGGCGAATTCACACTGCGGAAGCGCAGAGGCGAATACGGCAGCAGCAGCATCTGGAAGCTCTGATAAGTGGCGGAAAGTCCCGGTGGCGCGGGATGCAACACCAGCAGATCGCCGGTGTCCCGGTCACGAAATACTCCCGCCTTCCGTGCCAGTTGCCCCGCAGTCAACTTCGCAGGCTCCACCGGCTTGCGCGGCGGCAGGAAAACATCCGCCACCATACGCGCCAGCGGCCCCACCTGCGCGTCCGACCGGTTACATAGCACCGCAGCACCCAGCCGTTCCGAGGGAATCCATAAGATCTCGCTACGGTAGCCTCGCAATCCCCCAACATGGCTCAATGTATCGAGTCCTCTATACTTCTTCAGCATCAGCCCGCGTCCGTATTCCGCGTAGTCGCCACCTGCCAGTTGTGCCCGTGTCTGCATCGCCGCCAATGCTTTCGCCTGCGGCTCCTTCGGGCTGTCAAAGAATTGCAGCCAGCGCGTCATATCTTCGATGGTTGTGAACACGCCTCCGTCGCCCGCGACATCGAGCGTGGCGCTGTTGACGCTATACGATGCGCGCGCCGCACCCTCTGTCGGCGAATAGCCCGTGGCCCGTTTCGGCAGCACCGCGAACCGGTCCGTATAGTACAGTGTGCGGCCAAGCCCCAGCGGCTGAAACAAAGCACGCTCAGCCAGCGGCCCCAGCATGCTCATCGCCGCCGGACGCATTGCCATGGCCAGCAGGAAATAGCCCGAGTTGCTATAGAGAAATTCCGCCCCCGGTGTGAAATTCAAGCCCTTCTGGCGTGTGATGAGATCCATCACCTTTGCATCGCTCAGCGGCGCATCATTCGGCGGCCCGCTCAACGTCCACAGCGCGATGTAATCGCGGATGCCGCTGGTATGCTCCAGCAGATGCCGGATGGTCACGGGCTTCATGTACTCCGGCAACTGCGGCAAATACTTGTGGATCGGATCCTCCAGTTTCATCCGTCCCATCT
>CALFYN010000776.1 GCA_937952345.1 uncultured Acidobacteriota bacterium | reverse complement strand
GGGCTGGTGGTGTTCACGGGGGATCCATCGCGGGTGAAGAGTGCGGCGGAGTTTGAAGAGGCGGCGCGGCGGGCGCAAGAGGTGAATTACCTGGGGCCGATTGCGCTGGCTCGGGAGGCGGCGGCGCGCATGCAGGCGGCGAAACAGGAAGGGGCGATTGTGTTGTTTTCGACGATGCAGGCGGTGAGCTTGTTTGCGGGATCGACGGCGTATGCGGCGGCGAAGGCATCGTTACAGCATGCGGCGCGGATTCTGGCGAAGGAGTTACGGGGGGCGAATATTCGGGTGAATTGCGTGGCTCCGGGGGCTACGGCGGCAGGGATGGCGGAGGCCTCGATTGCTTCGGGGAAGTATGACTATCTGGTGAGGGATGGGATTGTGCCTCGGTTTGGGCGGGCGGAGGATGTGGCACGGGTGGTGCGGTTTTTACTGACTCCGGATTGTTATGTGACGGGGCAGGTGGTTAGTGTGGATGGCGGGGCGACGCTGTAGGGCGCCCTATCGCAGTTGATTGAACTTGTCCAGATCGATCCCCATCTGGTCGAGTATCCGGTAGAAGACCGGCGGTCCCAAATCGCGCCCACCGTGGATGGGGATGGTTACGCTCCGCCCATCCGGATGCTTCCACCGCTCATGACTTCCGGTTTGCCGCACGAAGCGAAAACCGAGTTTGGCCGCCACGCGGCGAAACTCAATTGCTCGCGCGCTAGGCATGAACGATTTCGGTGGTATCCACGGGGAGCGGCTTGCCCTCCGCCTGGTACTCGTCGGCGATCATTGCGAACACCTGCGACAATTCGGCCAAGGCCTCTTCCGGAGTGGTCATGAGAGCGTAGCAGCCAGGAATGGCTGGAATCTCGGCAACCCAACCGTCCGGTTGATTGCGATAGAGCACAACCTTGTAGTTGTCGTAAACCACGTCCCTATTCTACTCAGTTTGCGGAGACGGCGGCCCTAGCGACGGTGAGTGGAGGACGTCGAAGCGCGGGTTGAGGGCGAGGGCTTTTTTGCGGAATTCGGCGGCTTTGGCGGTTTCGCCCTGGGCTTCGGCGATGCGGCTGGCGTGGAAGTAGATGAGGGGGTCGGGGGTGCCGGCGCGGAGGGCCTTTTGCGAGGCTTTGGCGGCGTCGTCGAGACGGCCGGATTGGAAGAGCGCCCAGGAGTAGGCGTCCCAGGTAAAGACGTCTTTGCGCACGGCGAGGTCGGCTTCGGCGACAGCGATGGCTTCGTCGAGACGGCGCTTGTGGTTGGCGTAGATGAGGGCCACGGCGCGGTTGCCTTTCTGGCCGCTGGCGGCTTCGAGTTGCGCCTGGAGGTCGACGAGTTCGAGTTGTTGTTTGGCTTCGGCGGGGCGGTGCATGACGGTGTAGAGATCGGCGAGGAGGCCGCTGTATTCGACGAGCGGGGCCATGGATTGGGCTTTGGTTGCGGCGGCGACCGCTTCGTCGAAGTGGCCTCGGGCGGCGGCGATTTGCGCCAGTCCGTGGAGTGCGCCGTGCATGCGGGGGAAGTTGGCGAGCGATGCTTTGTAGGCGTGCTCCGCTTCGTTCCATTTGCCGGTGCGCCAGTAGAGGTGTCCGAGTTCCATCAACACCCAGGCGGTGTGCTCCGTGTTGGGACGGCCGTTGCGCACGGCGCGATGCATCATGTCGATGGCCCCGTCGACATCGCCGGTGACGTAGCGATACCAGCCGATGCGGTTGTAGCTCATGAGGCCACCTTGCAGGTTGACCATTTTCTGATAGGCATCGGCCGCGGCGTCGTAATCGCCCATTTCCATGAGGGCGTCGCCGAGCATGGCCCAATTGCCAGCGTCGGTAGCATCGGCGGCGGCGAGGAGACGAGCGCGGGCCACCACTTTGGGAAAATCGTGGCGAAACAAATCGAGCTCGTTTTGTACTCGCAGGGCTTCGTAGTTTTCGGGCATTTGGCGGAGTGCTTTGTCGATCAGCTTTTGGGCGCGATCGGCGTAGCCGTAATCCGTGGTTTCGCGCATTTTCTGCAAGTATTCGCGGGCTTGCTTGACGGCGGCCTTCGCCGTGGGGTCTGTACTGCGGTTGGGCGCGAGGGCCTGTCCGGACAGGGCCGCGGTGATGGACAACAGCAGAATCGAAATCATTCGCTCACCTCCTGGACGGCGTTGCGGGCTTCCTGGGAATTCGGGGCGATGCGCAGGGACTCGGCGGCGACGGCTTTGGCGCGTTCCGGATTCGATGCTTTGATGAGCCGCGCCACACGGGCGAGGATGTAGGCGCGATCGAGGGATTGGATGGGCGGGGTGCGGCGATAGAGATCGTTCCACATGAGCAGAGCGCCTTCGGAATCGCCGAAACGCTCACGGAGTTCGGCGGCGCGGCGGAGAGTGTCGGGGTGTTGGGGGCGGAGGCGCAGCATCCAGTTGGCCTGATGCTCGGCCTGGTCGAGTTGGCCGAGCTTTGTGTAGGCTTCGACGAGGTAGCCGTAGAGTTCCAGGTCGTCGGGCATTTTTTTGTGGAGCGCGAGGATAAGGGGCAGGGCTTGCGCGGTGCGGCCGCGCAGCAGTGTTTCCCAAGCCTTCAGCTTTTGCGCTTCGAAGCTGTCCGGCGCCTGTTCGCGCAGTGCGGTGAGTAGTTCCGCGGCGCGGGCGAGGAGGGCGGGCTCGGCGGTATGGCGATAGCGTTCGAGCAAAGCGCGGGTGAGATCGCAACGGCGGACGAGACTTGCGGGCTCCTGGCGGAGAGCGGTTTCGAGGAGTCCGATGCGTGGATCGGAGGGTTGCGTTTGCGCGCGCGCATCTTCGATGAACAGCATGGCAATCAGTAAGAGCAACGTTGTGAGGCAGTGCATGGCAACCCTCCTTTTCCTTTCGTGACGAACTACTTCACGGGTCCGCCGCCGGGTTCGCCGGGATCGATGTGACGGCGATCACGCCCGCTGGGGCAATAGCCGACGTAGGGGAACTCCGGCGTATAGGCTGCGTCGTCGACGTTCACGCCATCGCCGAGACGGTTGTTGGGGAATTTATTGAAGCCTTCCACCAAGACTCCGCCGACGACGACGCGGAGGGCGATGTCGGTGACGTCATCCTGGAGGCGGCGTCCGTTGGGGAAGCCCGCGGGATCTCCGGCGATGAGGCCGAGGCGGTTGATTTGATCGGGGGGCGTGGCGGGTACTCCGGTGTTGAGGCGCAGCAGATCGGCGACGGGACCGGCGGGGGTTCCGCGAGCGGCGATGGGCGGCGCGTAGGTGACCAGCGGCAGCAGGTCGGTGCGCGGAGGAGGAGGAATCTGGACGACGCCTCCGGTGGCGGCGTTGACGAGGCGTGCCAGCAGGGGATCGAGGGCGAAGGAGGCAAACTGCGAATCGTTCTTCGGATGGTCCATGCTGAAGCGGTCCTTGGAGCCGGTGCCGATCAAAAGCTCGTTGAAGAGGGGATTGCCCATGCGCTGCACCTGGCGAATGTCGCCGGTGGTTTCGAGCGGATCGGGCGAGCGGCGGACGGTGGTCATGGGGCGACTGGTGGTTCCCCAGACGCCGATGGTGGCGGCGGGGGAGGTAGCCGGCTCGCGGCGTCCGGTGCTGGTGAGGAGTTCGATGGGCACTTCGACGGCGACGATGTTGACGGCGTAGCCGGAGACTGTGTCGGAGGCGAAGTTCTGTTTGGCGCGGTCTTCCTCGTCGGTGAGGACGCCGGGAACGCCGCTGCCGAGGGTGCGCAGATTGAGCGTGTCGAAGGTGGCGCCGAGGTCTATCCAGAAGGAGTCATCCACGGTGCCGGCGAAGATCTTCACGCCTTCGGCGGTGGTGTAGGTTCCTTGTTTGTAGAGGGCCTCGTAGTCCATGGTGCGGGGACCGGCGTTGGCGGGGACGGCGTAGAACTCGCGGCCATCGGCGCTTTGCAGCCGCTTGCCGGCGCTGTTCTGGACCATGGTGACCATGTAGCGCTGGCGCTGGCCGAGGCCAGGGGAATCGAAGGAAGTGATGCGCGGGGGGATGAGCGCCGTTCCGGGTGCGACTGGGGCCGGCGAATTGGCGGGGGCGGCTACTCCGTCACCGGCGCCAGCGTAGACGGTGAATACTCCGGGCAGGCGCTGATCGTTGTGGAACTGGAATTGGAAGGAGATATTCTCGACGCCATCGTGGTCGTTGTCGATTTTGATTTCATAGGCGATGCCGTCGTCGAAGGGGAAATAGTTGGGGCCGTTGGCGGGTTCGAGCAACGGGTCCACGCCCATGATGAAGGTGACTTTTTCGGGTGTTTGATTGGGCCGCTGATTGGGTCCGTAGGAGACAAAGGCATAGACATCAGTGATGTCGGCTTTGTGGTCCAGGGCCGTGATGGGAGCTTCCCGGTGGTTGGCGGCGGCGACGGGCGATGGCAGGCTCAAGACCAGAGCCATGCCCGCGGCGACAACGGATTGTACTGTCCGCATAGGTAATGTCCTCTCTGTTGTGCTGATTGATCAGAACTCAAAGAGGAGTACGGAACGGGGGTGGAAATTGGATGGAGGTTGGACGAAAAAATCAGCGTGTTTCGAGAAAATCGTTGAGGCGCGCCATGGCCTGCTGGAGGATGGGGAGTTCGGCGGCGTAGCAGATGCGGATGGAGCCTTCGCCGCCGGCTCCGAAGGCGACGCCGGGGGCGAGGCCGAGCTTGGTATCGAGGAGAAGCTGCCTGCAGAAGGCGAAGGAATCGGCGAGCCCTTCGACGCGGGGGAAGAGGTAGAAGGCGCCTTGCGGTTCGGGGACGGTGAGGCCGGGCATCTTGCGGAGGGCGGCTAAACAGAAGTCGCGATTTTGTTTGAGGCGGGCGAGCATTTCGCTGAGCGCCGCTTCGCCCCACAGTAAGGCGGTTTCTCCGGCGCGCTGGGCGAAGCTGGGGGCGTGGGAGGTGATGAACTCGTTCAATTGGGTGGCGCGGGCGCAGAGGTCGGGGCGCGAGATGAGCCAGCCGACGCGCCATCCGGTCATGCACCAGGTTTTGGAGAAGGACTGGACGACGATGACGGCATCGTCTTGCGTTGTCTTGCGGAGGATGGACGGCACCGGCTCACCGAGTTTGGCGGCTCCGTAGTAGAGGCGGTCGTAGACTTCGTCGGCCATCAGCCAGAGGCCGTGCTTGCGGCTGAGGGCGAGCAGGCGATCCTGATCGGCTTCGGTGGCGACCCAGCCGAGGGGGTTGGAAGGCGAGGTATAGAGCAGCAGGCGCGTGCGCGGAGTGATGGCGGCTTCGATGGCATCGAAGTCGATGGCGTAGCGGTCTCCGCACAACGGCTGGGGGATTTGTTTGACGACGGCGTTCGCCATCTGGACGATGGCCGACCCGTTTGGCCATGCGGGGGTGAGCACGATGGCTTCGTCGCCGGGGTCGAGAAGGCAGCGGATGGCGACGTTGAGGGCCTGGACGCCGCTGGTGGTGACGACGATTTGCGAGGATGCATCGAGCGTGACCTTTTGTTGTTCGGCGTAGTAGCGGGCCAGTGCTTCGCGGGTGGACATGAGTCCGGCGTTGGAGGTGTAGAAGGTGAAGCCGTCGGCCATTGCCTTTTGGGCGGCGCGCTTGATGAATTCGGGGGTGGGGATATTCGATTCGCCGAAATAGAGGCGCAGGACTTTATCGTTTTCGCTGGCGGCGGTGAGATCCATTTTCATGGCGAGTTCGGCCAGTTCGCGGATGCGCGAGTGCGGCACGGCAAGCGCCGATGGGGCGAGAGAAGCAGTGACCATTCCTTTTCAGCATAGCCTGATGCGAGATTTGATCCCTGGCGCGGGGCGGCCACGCGTGAATGTCTTGGAGGAGATGATGACATTGAGATTCGCACTGATTTTACTGACGGGAATAATGGCGTTTGGCCAGGAGCCGGCGGTAATGCCGGGCGTGCCGGCGATGAATGCGGCGAGCAGGCTGCCTTCCGGTATCGCGGGAGGAGGAGTGGCGCAAGGGGCGCGGTTCGTGGTTGTGGGCAGGAACTTCGCCGAGCCGGTGACAGCGCAACTGGAGATCAGCGGAGCGGGGATGGAGGCGGAGGTGAAGTCGGTGTCGGCGACACAGATCGAGGTGATGGCTCCGCGTAGTGCTGCGACGGGAACGGGATGGGTGGTGCTGAACGTGGCGGGCAAGGAGTTGCGCGCACCGATCGTGATGGTGGAGAGCGCCCCTGGGATTGTGACTCGTGCGCGGACGGGCACGGGAACAGCGGTGGCGATGGACGCGGGCCAGGAGGCTTTCACGGAGAAGAATCCGGCGGTGACGGGAGATTTGGTGCGGGTGCGTACAACCGGTATCGGCGCGCGCGTGGACCTTGCGGCCATCGAGGTGGTGCTGGGGAATCGGGTGGTGCCGGTGGCGGGCGTCACGACATATCCGGATGGGTACGATGACATCGAATTCGAGTTGCCGGAGGTGGAAGCGGGTTGCGGGGTGCCGCT
>CALFYN010000775.1 GCA_937952345.1 uncultured Acidobacteriota bacterium | reverse complement strand
TTCAGCGCATTGTCCACACGCGTGAACAACTGCACCCGCCAGCGGTCCGACACCGGCACCGTATAACTCGCCACCACATCCAGCTTTCGCGCGCCCGGAAACACAAAGCCCCGTGTCCCCGTTCCCGCAAACAGCGGTGTAATCGACTCGCCGCTCCAGGCCAGATCGCCAGTCACCTCCACCCGGTTGCCCAACCGCTGCGACAGCAGCACGGTTCCCATATTCCGCGGAATACGCGGTGAATACAAAAAACCCTCGACAAATAAAGCATTCCGCTGTTGCGATCGCGTGTGTGTATACGACGCCATCACCCGCGTCGACCGCGTCAACGCCGACTCCCCGCTCAATTCCACCCCGCGCGCCAGTGCTCCCCGCGTGTTCCGGTACCCGCTGAAACGCCCGAACGGATCCGCGCCCAGCAGCGATCCAAACCCGATCACATTCTGCAATTGCGTGTAGAAATACGTCGCCGAAGTGCGCACCTTCTGACCCAGAAAATACTGGTCAAACCCCGCGTCCATCGACAGCGCCCGCTCCGGACTCAGCCGCGGATCGCCCAGCGCCGAAAACATCCCCCCGAAAGAGAACGTGCCGAATCGCTCATAGAGCGCCGCCGCGCGATACGCATTCCCGCCATGCGCCCGCAGTTTCGTCCCCGGACGCAGCAGATACGCCACCGCCACATCGCCCGTATAGGCATCCGGAGGCGCTGCAAACCGCGCCGTCGCATACGCGGGCACGCCCCCTTCAAACTCCGGCTGGCGCAACGCGAAGCGCTGCCATCGTCCCGAAAGCGAAACCAGCAGGCGGCTGTCGAGCAGCCGGATCTGGTCCTGCGCAAACACGCTGCCCGAGCGTTGCCGCACGCTGGTGCGTGCAAACACACGCCGCGCCGGGTTCGGATTCTCATCGCGCGAAAGATTCTCAAACTGCTCGATTTCAAACTCGTATCCCGCGCTCACCAGTTGGTGCCGCCCAATCCCGCTATCGATGCGAGCCTGCAAATTATGAATCGCCCCGTCAAACACCGCCGAATTATTGAACGCTGGAGGAAACCGCACACCGCCCGGCCCATCGCGATTGTCGCGCGACGTGCCGAGTCCCTGATACCCGAATCGCAGCGTCGTTCCGGGCGCTAATTCCTGCAAATACGAAATCAATCCCGAAAATTGCCTCCCCGCGCGCCGCGCATCGGGATCGTTCAACCCTGTCACGAACGTCACCTGCGGAATCGCCGCAATCAGCCCGCGCGCCGGCAGGTTCGCCGCCGCCCCCGCGTACGGCGAAGAGTTCAATTGCGTGAAGGTATCGGTGGCCCACACGCGCGCGCTCAACCGCGACCTCGCCGTGAACAGATACTGCGCCGAACCCTGCAAACTCGCATTCCGCGCACGGTCATCTCCATCCACGCCGCGCGTCACGTTCATGTGCGCCACGCCCGCCGAATACAGCAGCTTGTCTTTCGCCGCGCTGCCGCTCATCCGTGCCAGGCCGCGAAAGAAACCCAACCCGCCGCCTTCGGTGGCAATCTCCCCATGCAGCGGTCCACCGCCCGTATCCGTGACAATCTGAATCACCCCGCCGATCGCATGCGATCCATACAGTGACGATCCCGACCCCCGCAGCACTTCCACGCGCGCCGGATCCACCACCAGCAGATCCCCCAGAAACGCCGTGGCGTCGCCCTGCGGCGATCCCGCATCGCGCAACCGGAAGCCGTCAATCACCACCGCCGTATCGAACGAACGCAGCCCCCGCGTGTGGATCTGCGTGAACGACCCCGGCCCGCCCAATTGCTGCACGCGCATGCCCGGCGTCTGCCGCAGCACTTCGGCCATGGAAAACTCCGCCCGCCGTTCCATATCCGCAAGGTCGATCGTATCCATCGCCTTCGCCGTCGCATCCACCGATAGCGGCGTGCCCGATGCCGTCACCACCACGCGCTGGGGCAGGGAATCGAGCTCCAGCACCAGGTCCACCGATGCATCGCGTCCCGGCGCCAGTTGCACCACGCGCGGTGGCCCGCCGCCGAAGCCGTATGCCCGCGCCTCCACCAGATAATCGCCAGGCGTCAAATTGGCGAAAACAAATTCGCCGTTCGTGTTCGTTTGCGTCTTGCGCGTCATGCCGCTGCGGGCATCGTGGAGCTGTATCCACGCCTGTCCGATGGCGGCCCGCGCCGGATCCATTAACGTGCCGCGGATCTCCTCCGCCGGCAGACACAATCCTGCTGTCAGTATTGAAAAGAGAATGCGTCGCATCCTTCCCCTCGAAGGCGCTCGAAAGCGAGATTCCGCGAGTCGATCGCGGAGCCGTAGGCAGGTCTTCGGACTTCCAGGCGCTTGAGCCTACCGGCTGCCGCTTCCCAGCGCTTTGATGCGCCAGTGCGATATTGCAGCTTTCGTTCCTGGTTACCGCTGCGGGGCAGTCCCGGATTCCCACCGGGTTCCCTCTTTCCACGCCGTACGAACACGGCGTACCACACGACCTCTCAAGTTTGGACCCTCACCCCACCGCGAGTCAAGCGAACAGAAGCTTTCTACTTCGCCTTCTGCGCCACCATCCGCTTCGATTTCTCCAGCAGCGCCTTCGCCCGTGGCAGGCTATCCATCGCCTTCAGCACTTCCGGATCCGTCCCCGCCGCCACTTCATCCGAGCGTTCCTTCCCGATCGCCGTGGTCAGCATTTCCAGCCGCAGTTGGCGCTTCACCCATTCCAGGTTCGTGGCAAACTCCGATTCCTCAAACGGAATTTTCTTCTCCCGCAGGAACATCTTGAAGTCCACCAGCGTGTTCTCATCCACTTCCCAGCTCTGTGGCAACGCCGTGTCTTCTTTCGGGCCGAAATGCTTCGCCGTGAAGTAGAAGAACGCGCCGCGACCCAGCATCTGAGCCTGGAATTTGGTCAGCTTCGGAGCCTCGTACTTCTCATCCGGAGAAATCCCGCCGCCGCCGAACACCACACGTCCGCTGTCCGTCGCCTTTTGATCGCGCTCATTGCGCGTCGCCGTGTTGGCCTTGTAGTAGTAATCGAAGAACGAGCCCTTCGAATAATCCCGCTGGATCAACCGGCCGCTCGGCGTATAGAACCGCGCAATCGTCAACAGCAGCGACGAATCGCCGGAAAGCTGATACGGAGCCTGCACCAGGCCTTTGCCAAACGTGTTCTCACCGAAGATCCACGCCCGGTCGTGATCCTGCAACGCACCCGACACAATCTCCGCCGCCGACGCCGATCCGCGGCTCACCAGCACGACAATCGGATATTTACGCCCGCTATTGCCGCGCCGTCCCGAATGCACACGCTCGGCCTGAATGCGCCCGCGCTGTGAAACGATGGATTGGCCGCGCTCCAGAAAGCGCTCGCTCACCGCCACGGCTTCCTGCAAAACGCCGCCCGGATTGTCGCGCAGATCCAGCAACAGCCCTTCCACCTTTTCCTCGCCCAACCGCTTCAGCGCCGCTTCGAATTCCTTGCTCGTGTTCTCGTTGAACGATTCGATGCGCACATAAGCGATGCCGTTCTTTACCCAAACCGCCGTCGGGACCGTAGGCCGGTCCACCTGATCGCGCACCAGGTCGAACGTAATCAGATCGCTGTGCCCGTCGCGCTTGATGCCCAACTGCACGGGAGTGCCGCGCGGCCCCTTCAGCAGATCCACTACGTCGTCCACACTGGATTTCTCGGTGTTCTTGCCATTCACGCGGAAGATCATATCTCCCGGCCGAAGCCCTGCTTTGCGCGCCGGCGACCCCGCGAAGGGATACGACACCGTCACATGCCCGTTGCGCCAGCCGACATACATGCCGACCCCGAAATACTGCCCGCGCTGGTTCTCGCGGAACCGCTGCAGTTCCTTCGGATCGTAGAAGCTCGAATGCGGATCGAGCGTCCGCAGCATGCCGGGGATCGCGCCCCCGTACAGCGCCTTCTCCGACTTCACTTCGTCGGCGAAGTTCGCCTCCACCAGTTGATACACCTTGGTGAACGTCTTGAGGCTATTCTGGATATCCTCCGACGAATTCACGCCGGCGGCGTTTGCCATGACGGCAAGCTGAAGAGCCAACACAACTGTACCGATGACACGCACGGGCCGTGCGGGGCGCAAAGAAACGGTCATTGCCGGAGCCACCTCCACTTGCTAAACAGTATATCTCCCAGCGGGCGATCCTGCTGCTACCCCTATAGACGCACGCCGCTGGCTTTCCGTACCAGGAATCTTATTGCCCCACTTCCGCCAGATACAGATTCCCCTTCGTCTCATTGCGTTCATACACCACCCGCTTCCCATCCGGACTCCATGCCGGATACCGCAGAAAGATCCGGAACAACCGGTTGTCCGTGATCTTCCGGGGTGCCGAACCCGCCTCCACCGCCTGCGAGTATACGTTCCACGGTTCCCCCCACAGCGCCGCATACGCCACTTCCCGGTTGTCCGGCGAGAACGAGAAAAGCCACGCGTGCCCCGGACGGTTGGTCACCTGTAATGCCGGACCCCCATCCACTGGATACACCATCAGGTGGCTGGTATCGCCGTCGAACAACTCCGCTCCCACTGCCTTCCCATCGCGCGACCATGCCGCGAAGCCAACGCTCTGGCCTTCCGGGCTCACCCGCGACTCCTTACCGCTCGCGATCTCCCGCACATACACGCTCAGCTTGCCGGCTTCCTCGCGGTGATACACCATCCGGTCCCCCCGAGGCGAAATACGCGCCAGGGTCTTCCAGGAATCGAGCGGCGCAACCACCTGCTCCACGCCATCCTGCAGCGAATACCGGTACACCGACGCACGCCCTTCCCGCACGCTCGCATAATATAAGGACCGCCCGTCCTCCGACCACGACGCCAGATAATCCCCGCCCGGGTTCCGTGTGATCTGCCGCGGATTCTTGCCATCCGCGTCAATCACATAAATGTCCCCCAATTGCCCCCGATTGCGCAGGAAAAACGCGATCTTTCCACCGTCCGGCGAAAACACAGGCTGGCTGCTCCGGAACGTACTCTCTTGCGTCAATGCCTCCGTCCGCCCGTCCGTCCACGTTTGCCACAGGTTGCTGGTCATGGTTGTCGCCGAATACACCAGCCGGTCGCCCTTCGGGCTGGTGGCGATATTCCGCAGTTGCACATATTCCACCGGAGTCAGCAATTCCGGCTTACCCGCGGCCTTCCTCGTCACCGCATCCCGCTTCAGATAATAGATCCCCAGCGTCCCGTTCTCCGCCGCCAGCAGGTACATGTCCAACCCATCGGCGGCATAAGCGAAATCGTAAGCCATCGGCGAGCCCATCAGAATCTGCCGCGCCTGCTTGTCCTTGGGATCCATCTCCCATAAGGAACTGCTGTGGCCGCCCGCGCTCAAAAACGCCACATGATCCGATCGCGGACTCGCATGCGGCAACGTATGCCGTCCCTCCGGCTGCCCCGCCGCCGTCAGCGGTTCCGGCTTGCCTCCGTCGCTCCCCACCGACCACAGTGTCGACAGCGTGCCCGGCGTCAGCCCCGTAAACGACACCGTCAGCGCTCCTTCCGACCGGAAATAGATCCGTTTCGAATCGGCCGACCACACCGGCTGCGAGCCAAACTCCGTCAGCTTTCGTGCCTGCCCGCCCAGCGATGGCACAACATAAATGCAGCGGTCCGCCACGCTGTAATACGCAATCCGCGATCCATCCGGCGACCATGCCGGTTCCATATTGTTCTTCCCATCGGAAGTGATCGCCACCTCCGTCCCGCCCGCCTGCACCTGCTTCACGTAGATCTCGAAGCTTCCCGTCCTGTCCGATGCATACGCAATTGAACTGCCGTCCGGCGAAAACGACGGATGCAGATCCAGACCCGCCGAGTTTGTGAACTGCACAGCCCGCGACGGCGGTTTCGCCGATGAAGTCCACAGCTTGATGTAGGGCATCAGAAACGACGCCGCAATCGCCGTCACCGCCGCCAGCGGCACCCACCAGTTGATCTTCGGATCCGGATTCACCGGCTCACCCACCACCGGCGGCGTAGTCAACTCCTCCACCGGCCCGATGAACCGGTATCCCACCGTCGGCACTGTCTCCACGAACCGCGATTGCCGCGCATCGTCCCCCAGCGCCTTACGGATCTGCGCCACCGCGCGTGTCAGCGAATTGTCCGTCACCGCCGCGCCGTTCCAGATCTTCTCGATCAGTTCTTCCTTGGGAACCACCCGCGCCCGGTTCTCAATCAAATACACCAGCAGACGGAACGACTTGGGCTCCACGTCGATCACGTCGCGGCCGCGCCGCAACTCCATCGTGTTGCCGTCGACCTGCAAATCTTCTAATTGATAAACTGCCATTCGAAATAAATCAAAACCTCACAAGCTAACAACGTCGTGGGGCGGGACCCCTGTCCCGCGGCCAGCCCCCCGGCTGGCCTCTTCGAG
>CALFYN010000774.1 GCA_937952345.1 uncultured Acidobacteriota bacterium | reverse complement strand
GCACCTGTTCCAGCCTGGAACGGATAAAGGTCGCTCCCCAAGTGGCCAGCAGATAGCCATCGAACCCGGCGATGGGGTCCAAGCTCCACCAGCCTTCGGATGGCAGTTGCATGACCAGGCGGATGAACTCCCATTGGGCAGTATTGACGCCAGGGTTGTGCCACTGAAATATCGGGGCCATGAGAGTCCATTCATTCCCATAGAGGTCGTCCCGCAGATCTCCGACGGGTCCCCACCAATCGGATGGCCATCCGAACACCGCCGCGTAAGCCAGCCCGAGGCGCAGTCCTGAATCCATGCCTCTCACGATGCCTCCGGCAAAGCTAGAGATTGCAATGGCCCCATCGTAGGTGGCATGGTAGTTTTCGATCAACTCCAGAGCAACTGTGCCACCCAAAGAGACCCCCCACACAATGGTTCGCAGAGGCTTGCCGACGTGCCCATTGAAGAAGTTGGTGAGCGTGTGGACCTGCGTGGTTTCGTTTTTGTCGTAGTCCTGGTAGAAGGAGCCTGCCAGGGCATAACCCCTTAGCAGAAGTTGTTCTTCCAGCGAGGGAGAGATGAGTGGAAATGCAGTTGGAGCCACCTGGATAGCTCCGGAAGCAGACCCGTGACAATACACGAGCAAAGTGCCATTCCAGTTGCCGGGAACCCGGATCTTGTATTCGGTCCCGTTGAGAGTTCCACTCAATTCGGCTGGAAGAGGGATGTGTGCGGTTGCACGCGATTCCGAGTAGACCGGGATCGCTGTGAAGAGAAGCAGTAAGAAGCTAAGCATATTATTTTCCTCGCGTTAGCGCCGGCCCGACCGGCCGCCGCATGTTGGATATCGGCCACTCCGGCCGTCTTTGCGACAACCTGGAATCATGATGAGCGCCTGCGCACGCCGAGGGAAATAGAAGGCGTCTTAATCCTGGATTATTTTTTTCTTAATCGGGGAGGAAGGGGGGACGGACGGCTCACGGCTCGAGATGCATCCTGCGGAGAATGGAGACATAGCGCGGATCGCTGCGAATGGGGTCTAGAAACGGATAGGTCTTGAGGGGGACAATGAACGGATCCTGTTCGTCGAGGGCCTTGTCGAGGCAGCGGAAGGTTTCGTCATACTCTCCCAGTCCGAAATGAATCCAGGCGAAGCCGGTCATAGGGACGTAGGTATGAGAAGTCATTTGGTGCAGGCGATCGAGAATGGCAAGCGCCTCCGCCCTGTTTCCGCATCGGGCCAGAGCCAGCCCGAGCCAGCCCAGCATGAGCGGTGAGTTGCCGGAGAGTTCGGCGGCTTTGCGCAGAGCCTCCACACCGGCCGGGATGTCACCCTTGTCGAGCGACGTAACGCCCAAGTGGTAGTGGCCCATGTAGTAGGTGGGGGAAAGCTCGATCATCAGCCTGGCCACTTCGATACCGCGGTCGTATTGGCGTCCCAACCAATACATCGCCGACAACCAGCCCCAAGCGAGCACCCACAAGGGATCGACTTCCATGACCCGCTCCATCTCGGCCGCGGCCTCTTCCATTCTCCCGGGTGGCAGCAGGATCATGACGGTGAAACGGAGGCGGACAACGGGGGATTGGGGGCTGAATTCAAACGCGCGCTGGAAGTGTTCGGACACTTCGGACCAGTGATAGTCAACCTGTTTGCGATACCAGCCGAGCAGTGCGTGCGCTTCGCCGAGAGTGGGGTCGAGGGCAACGGCGCGAATGGCCTCAAAGATTCCGATGGCGAACATCTGCTTGGGCGGAGCGAATCCAAAGAAGCCGTAATACCAGTAGAGATCGGAGAGGGCTTCGTGGGCCCTGGCGAACTGCGGATCGCGTTCAATGGCTTCCTCAAAACACCGTTTGGCGAGAAGCAAGCCCTCACGATCCATGCGGCCCATATAGGAGCGGCCCTGGAGGAAAACGTTGTAGGCCACCAGGTTTTCCGTCGGTTGCCGGGGTATCCTGGCATGGCCATCGCCGTGAGCGGGAATCACGCCAATACGTGCCGCGATGGCATGCGCGGCTTCCCGATGGACGCGGAAAATCTCCTGAGCTTCGGCCTCGTAGCGGATCGCCCAAAGGTGCGCCTGGTCGCTGGCCTGAATCAACTGCAGGTTGACGGCGAATCCATCTCCCTGGAGGCGGACGCTGCCCTCGACGATGTAGTCGACGGCGAGTTCGCGCCCGATGGTGCCGGCATCCAACTGCGTACCCTTGTAGTGCATGGCCGTGGTGCGGGCGATCACGGCCAGCCGGTCCGCACCCAAGGCGGCGAGCGCGCCGATGATCTCTT
>CALFYN010000773.1 GCA_937952345.1 uncultured Acidobacteriota bacterium | reverse complement strand
CAGCGTATAGGAGCTGGCCATTCCCAGCGCCCAAAGCGCCAGTAGAACGATAACAAGGGTCCAAAGCATTTTCGATCTCCTGTCAATATGTGGGCAGTTTCCCCGCCCAACCAGCAGACTGCGAGCTTTTCCGAGTGACGAATCGAGGCGTTTTCCAAGCCAAACAAGCCCAATGTGACGGCGGAGGGTCAGTTGACGAGATATCGCCGGTCAGCGGATGGCCCGTGGCGAACACCACTTCCCCTTCTGGGGTGCGAGGTGGTGGCAGGCGGCGGATGCGAAGGGTGGCTACGGCGTCGATCCCCCATAACAGTAGAAGGCAGAGCGCGAGCGTCCCGATCAAGCACGTTCTCACGCTCCCTAAAGTTCGCCGCCGCATCACACGCCACGTTTCAAAGCCGCCAAAAGTGAGCGAGATAGCGAGAACACGCATCCAGGCCCTGTCAAGCCCGGCGGGATAGAAATAGCTCAGTGCGATGCAGTACAGCAAGCCGGCAAGAATGCCGCCAGAGAAGCCATCGGCGAAGGCTCGTAGTGCAGAAAAGAAGAACACGGTGGAGATTCGCGACGGATCCGTCTGCGGATACGTCGAAATCATGGGAGAGAAGGCAGGGTTTGACTGTGCCTTCGGCGCTCTCCGCAGAGTCTCCGCGTCCATCTCCATGTCTCGTGTCCTTTCTGCGCACAGATCGAACCGTCGCCTTTACCCGCGGGCGATTACTTCGGCTACTTCCTTCGCACGATCGCGAATCTCCGAGCCCTTGGCCGCGACGTACTCTTCCGTCGCGCCAGCCGTATCCTTCACCCACTTAGAGGTTTCTTTGCACTTGCGGCCAATCAGGCCGCGCGTGGCACCCCCACTCAATGGGGCAAACAACAGTGCCAGTGCGATGCCGGTTCCCAGCCCGGTCAGGAAGAACGGTACAGCCGAAGTGGAGCCGTTCTCTGGATCTTTCTCGATGTTTCGCATGGATTCCCTCCTAACCGGTAAGGGCAACTCGGCGCCCACAAGCGAGGCCCTTGCGAGCATGGCTCGAAAACGTGCCTACGTGGCAGTGTTTCCCGAGGTATGCGCGGCAGCGGCAAAAGCGGCGGCTTGCCCCAAGACGTGACGACCGGCGGTCATCCGGCAATTTAAGGTCAATGCCGTCTGATTGCCCGCAAGCCGATCCGGGCTTTCGTCAGGTCATACACAAAATCGGTGCGGCTTCAGCCAACCCCCCATGAATACGACCTCGTCCGCTTCACCGCGATCCTGCGGCACGCGGGCTTTCGCACCTGCTGGAGCAAATGGCCCGCGAAGTGCTTACCGGTATGGCGTCCACCAAAGACGAGTTGATAGTCGTTGAGCTGGAGGAACCTCATCAGAAGGACCCGGCGATTTACGGAGGATACGGTCAGTGGCGTAGTGTTTGTGCCAGAAGGACGCGGGGCAGACACTGCGCCGCTGGGCGTACTCGAACCGGTGATGTGCTGCGCAGGATAACCGCGCGCCGGCCGTCATGGGTCAGTTGGTCAAGTCCCGCTCAGTTGTGGCGATTGCGTACGGTTCCCCATCCTTGTTCACCAGAGCAGCGGCAACCAGCGAGACCGGAATCATACGGCCATCTTTCGTGATTCGCTCTATGTGCTGCGGCTCAAGGTTGCCGAGTTGGCACAATTGCCGCAGGGTCGATAACGCGTCTTCCCGCCCGGTTTCCGGCATCAGGTCGCGAATGTTCATCGCCAGTGCCTCAGCTTCACTCCAGCCATACATCTTCTCGGCGGCCCGGTTCCAGGCGAGAATTCTCCCCGTCCAGTCCTGCACCAGAATGGCATCGCGGCTGTCCCGTACCACCACCGCCAGGCGTCGCAAACCTTCCGAATCCCGCAATGCCGCCTGCGCCTGTTTCACGAGCGAGATTTCCGTGAATGTGATCACGGCGCCTTCGATCACGTTCTCCAGTGTGCGGTAGGGGCGAATGCGCAGCAGATACCATTCCCCTGTGTTCGTCTGCACTTCCAACTCTTTCGGCGCCAGCGTTTCCAGGACTTCCTTCACATCCCCCGCCATCTGGTCGTACCCTGTCAGATTCGACCGGATCTGATCCAGCGGGCGTCCAACGTCCGTCTCGATCAGGTTGATGACCCCGGTGACGGTTGGGGTGAAGCGCAGAATGCGCAGGAGATAGTCCACGAATATGGTGCCGATGCCCGTACCACTCAACAGGTTCTTCATGTCGTTGTTGGACCGCGAGAGATCGGCCACTTTGGCTTGCAGCTCACTGTTGAC
>CALFYN010000772.1 GCA_937952345.1 uncultured Acidobacteriota bacterium | reverse complement strand
AGGTTCAAGCTGGGGAATCGAGTGACTTGTCCAAGTTTTTCGGCGGCGTATTGATCGAGCGAAATCGAGTTGCGAAAGCCGGACTTGAAAGCGCCGCGGGCGGCAGTGAGGAAGCAGTTGTCGGTGCTATGGCCGCCGGTGACACCAGGGTGAGAGAGGCCGGTGAACACAGTGAACTCGTGGCGAAGATCGGCGAGGATCGAGAGATAGGGCGACGGGGTGTAGTCGCGGCCGGCGCCCTGGGGGAAGAAATTCTTGGGAAGCACACCGAGGTTGTTGGCGATGATCAGCATGCGGCGCGGGGGCTGCTGTTCAGGCGCCGCTCTGAGAAAGGTGGGCTTCATGCATTCGAGCAGCGGCAAGGCGAGCGTGACGCCCGCCCCACGAAGCAGCGTGCGTCGCGGCAGGTGTGATGAAGACGTCGAGATGTGAGGCGCTTTCATGAGCCTTGTCCTCCGAGGAAGATTCTGCTTTGAATGAGCGCGTGCAGCAGGTCGCGCGTGCGGTACTGACGGGGCGCGCAGGCATCGAGGATTCTTTCGATATCCGCGCGGTCGGAAAATCGCACCGGGGTTCCGGTAGCATAGACGGTGAACTGGTGCAGCAGATTGCGCGCTAACTGACGCGGATTGGCGGCAAAGATGGCCTTTAGTTCCCGGACGTCGCGGAAGGTGCGGCCATCGGCAAGCGTTCCGCTTGGATCCACGGTTCCTGCAAGTGTGTAGGAAAAATCGTGGCCGGTGTGATCGATGCCACTGATGCGTTCGCCTTCGGCGAGTCCACGATAGCGGGTGCGCCACTTGCCGAGGATGTCGAAGTTCTCGAGCGCCAAACCAACGGGGTCGAACTTGGCGTGACACGATGCGCAGGCGGCGGATTTAGTATGGAGGGCGAGTTGCTCGCGAATGGTTTTCGCGCCGCGAATGTCGGGTTCGACGGCAGGCACTCCGGGCGGTGGAGCCGGCGGTGGTTCGCCGATGATGCGGTCCATGATCCAGGCCCCGCGGAGCACGGGCGAGGTGGAGGTACCGTTCGCGGTGAGTTTGAGAATCGCGCCTTGGGTCAGCAAGCCACCGAGTGGACTGCCTTTGGGCAGCGGAACCTTCTGCAATTTGGTAGTGCTGACAGGCGGGAGTTCGTAATGGCGGGCGAGGCGATCGTTCGCGAATACGAAATCGGATTCGACGAGTGCTCGGACTGGCAGATTGTCACGCACCATGACGGTGAAATAGGTGCGCGTCTCGCGCTCCATGGAATCGACGAGGTACTCATCGAGGGGGTATTCGGGATACAGGCGCTTGTCGGGATCATCGCGGCGGAGGTGGCGCAGATTGAGCCAGTAGTCGGTGAAACTCCGGATGAAGCGGTCGAAGTTGGGCGAGTCGATGAGGCGGTCCGTTTCCGAGCGCAGCACGGCGGGGTCGCGAAGGCGCTTGTCACCGGCAAGTTGCATGAGTTGCGCGTCCGGGCGGGAGTTGATGAGGAAGTGGGAGAGGCGCTGGGCGACGGCGAAGTTGTCGGTGGGCTCGTGGAGATAAATAAACAGTCCGGAGCAGAGGAATGCCTGATAGCCTGCGAGCAAAGCTTCGGCGAACGGTTCGTTCTTGTCGAGGCGAGTGTGGATGAGTTGTTCGAACTTGCGGATGGCTTCTTCAGGGACAGGACCGCGCGCCGCGAGCGAGATGAATCGCCGCAACAATCTGGATGCGTCCTGTTTTGGACTGGTGGAGGTGGGTGAAGGGCCGAGGTCGCCGAACAGGACGTGATGGCTTGCCGGCGGCCACGTGGCAGGTGCAATGGGGCCCTCGATCTCAATCCACTTCATGGCCATGCCCGGCTGGCCTTCCGGCGGGAAAGGCGGGAAGCGATAACTGCCGGGCTTGCTGGGGATGGCATCGACCTGGGGTACGGGATGCCCGAGAAGGCCGTATTCGACGGTCTGGCCCTTGTTCAATTGGACGATGGTTTCGTAGACACGTGGCTCACGGATCTCAATAATGCCACCGGTTAGTTTTACGTCCTCAGCGATGTCATGATTCGTGGGCCTGCGGGAGCGGAACGTCATGGGGACGTATGTGGGGGATTGGCTGACGCGGAAGCCACCGTGCTGAAGGACGGCTCGGGCATGGAAGCGGACACGATATTGGCCGGTGTGAGGAGCGGCGAAGCCGCGCGGAAACGCGCCGTAGGGCCAGCCTGGAGAGCGGAAGAGGCCCATTTCGATTTCCGGATCCTGATCGAGTTCGGGCGTGAGCGGGCGCGCGCGTTCGTTCTCGACGTTGACACCTTTGTTGCCCTTGATGAAGAACATGGATTCGATGCCGCCGGTGCTGCGAAGGCCTGGAAAGAGACGGAACCCATTGGTGCGGAATCTGGTGATGGCGGGCGGTTCGGGCGTTGTCACCATCGCCTGGCGCAGGGCGGCCTCGGTGGCGTCAAGATACGCAGCGAGTTGGACGCGAGACATGTCGAGGGTGTCGGAAACCTTGTTGAAGTGGTGGGCCTCGCGGTCCTCGGGGAGCATGTCACGGATGTCGAGCGTGGGGAGTTCCAAAAGATCCCGGAGGTTCTGCTCGTATTCGTCGCGATTGAGGCGGCGGATGGGGCCGCGGCCGTGCTGGGCAGCATCGGCGCGATCGGCGTCGTGGAGGGCGGGGCCGAGTGCCTTGAGAATGGATTGACGCGCGGCGTCATCGATGGGGACGCCCTTGGGGGGCATCTCGTGTTTCTCAACGCGGTCGTAGATGCGGATCCAGCGTTCCCGCGTGGAGCGGGTTTCGAGGTCGTACGGGAGGGTGGTGAGATCCAGGCCGCTTTTCGCGGCAGCACCCGCGTGGCACGCACGGCATGACTTGTCGAGGGAGGACTGGAGCGGAGAGGGAAGGGGCGCCGCGGCGCCAAGGGCGGCGAGAAAGAAAATGGCGAGATGGGTATGTATGGGCACGTGTGATCCCAGAGTTGTGCTTGTTTCCGACTGTATCATATTGGAGCGGGTGGTCCGGCAAAGAATGCTAGACTCAAAGCTGACCGCTACCCCTTCAGAACATGGCCATTAGCAAAGAACTCCTGGAAATCCTGGTCTGCCCCTTTTGCAAGGCAGAAGTGCAGTTGAAAGCGGACGGAAGCGCACTGAAGTGCATTTCGTGCAGGCGTGTGTATCCCGTGCGCGACGGTATTCCCGTAATGCTCATCGATGAAGCCACCATCGAAGATTAGGGGCTTGGGATGCCTACCACCCTGGACCAGCTTGGCGAAGGCTCCCGCGTTGCCGTGGTCCGGCTGCGGTCGCTGGGCGATTGTGTTCTGACGACTCCGGCGATTCATCTATTGAAAACGTTTCGTCCCGATCTGCGGGTGTCGGTGATCGTGGAACCGCGGTTTTCAGCCGTATTTTCGGGCAATCCTGAGATTGAGGAGATGCTGCCTCCGACGGTCAGCGCCGTGCGTGCCATGGGGGCCGATCTGGCTTTGAATCTGCACGGCGGGACGCGTAGCGTGTTCCTCACGGTCGCTTCGATGGCGCGGCGGCGCGCAGGGTTTGGGCACTACCGGTACCAGCCGGTGTACAACCTGCGGATTCCGAGGGCGCAAGAGATTCTTGGGGTGCAGCGCAAGGTGCACACGGCGGAACATGTTGCTTCAGCCATGTTTTATCTGGGCGTGCCGCAGGGAGAGATTCCACGGGCGCGATTGTTTCCATCGAAGGAATTGGCAAGCGGGCCGGCCTATGCGGTGATTCATCCATTCGCTTCCACGCCTGACAAGACCTGGCCCGTGGAGCGCTTTCTGGAGGTGGCCGCGGAACTGGCGCGGCGGGAGATTGAGCCGATATTTGTGGGCACTCCGGCCGATCCCCTGCATTTGTTCGCCAACCATCGGACGTTCACGCCGGCATTGGAGGATACGAAGTCGCTGCTGGCGGGGGCTGCGTTGTTTCTTGGGAACGACTCTGGGCCGGCGCACATGGCGGCGGCGTTCGGCATTCCCATGGTGGTGATTTTCGCGGCATCCGATCACGAGGTGTGGCGGCCGTGGAAGACGCAGTCGGAGACGATCGTGGCGAGCGAGGGGATTGGTTCGGTCACCGTGCGGGATGTCTTTGAGGCGCTGGAAAGGCTGGGCGTCAAGGCATGAACGACCTGAAGCGCCTGCTGAGCTACGCCAGGCCGTACTGGCTTCCGCTGCTGGTTTCGGTGTTTCTGATGGCTCTTGCCGGGGCCGCGCATGCGATGATGGCGCTGCTCATCCGGCCGATCTTTGACCGCGTGCTGGATCCCAACGCGGCGAACGCCCCGGTACTCATTACGACGATTCCGGTTTTGCAGAAGCCTTTGTATCTGCACCAGATCATCCCGATTCCATTGCACGATGTGTGGACGCTGGTAGCGGCGGGCATCTTGATTGTTTTCGTGCTCAAGGGATTGGCGGATTATCTGGGCAACTACCTGGTGAATTACGCCGGGTTTTCCGCCGTAACCGATCTGCGCCAGCGTGTGTTCGAACGTGTGGTGCGGCAGGATGCTTACTTTTTTGAATCGCACACGACGGGCAGGCTGATGTCGTCCATCATGAACGACGTGGACAAGATACAGTTGGCTACCTCTCATCTGCTGGCGGACTGGTTGCGGCAGACATTTTCCGCGCTGGGTCTGCTGTTTGTGGTGTTGCAGATGGATTGGAAGCTGGCGCTGGTGAGCCTGACCGTGCTGCCGTTCGTGTTTATTCCGACGGCGCGTATCGGCAGGAAACTGCGGCGTTCGACGCGGCGGGCGCAGGATGATGCGGCGGAACTCAATCAGATCCTGCAGGAGACCTTGACCGGGCATCAGGTGGTGAAGGCGTTCGGAGCGGAGAAACTGGAAGCGGAACGCTTCCGGAAGGCTTCGCACAAGCTGCGCACGTCGAATCTCCGGTATGTGGCGCAGCAGGCACTGGCTTCGCCGTTGATCGAATTTTTCGGTGCGCTGACGATTGTCGGGCTGTTGACCTATGCCCGCACACAGATCAACGCGGGGCAGTTGACGACTGGAGAATTTACATCGTTCGTCATTGCGCTGCTGATGCTGTATGAACCGGTAAAGCGGCTGACGGGGATTCACAACATATTCCAGCAGGCGATCGGTGCATCGCAGAAGGTGTTCGAATATCTGGATCGTGACCAACTGGTGAAGGAGAAACCGAACGCGCACCGGTTGACCGGCTTTACGAACGCCGTGGAGGTGGACCAGATTTCCTTCCGCTACCCGACGACGCCGAGCGGCTACGTGTTGCAGGACGTCAGTTTGACCGTGAAATCAGGTGAGGTTGTGGCGCTGGTGGGCCCGAGCGGGGCGGGAAAATCGACACTGGCGAATTTGATCGCCCGATTCTACGATGTCACTGCCGGCGCAGTCCGCATCGATGGCCATGACCTTCGGGATGTTTCGCTGACGTCTCTGCGTGAGCAGATCGGTGCGGTGGCGCAGGATACATTTCTGTTCAATGACTCGGTGGCGAACAACATTCGCTATGGCAATCCGGATGCTTCGCTGGAGGCGGTGCAGGAAGCGGCGCGCCATGCGCTGGCGCACGAATTCATTGAGCGGCTGCCGCAGGGCTACGATACCGTTATCGGCGAGCGGGGAATGAAGTTGTCCGGCGGACAGCGGCAGCGGATCGCGATCGCTCGCGCGATTTTGAAAAACGCACCGATTCTGGTGCTGGATGAAGCCACGTCGCACCTGGATACGGAATCGGAGATGCTGGTGCAACGGGCGTTATCAAATCTCATTAGCGGTCGAACGGTGATTGTGATTGCGCACCGGCTGTCCACGATCCGTCGGGCCGATAAGATCGTGGTTCTGGAGCGCGGGCGTATCGTCGAGACGGGGACTCATGATACCCTCGTCAATTCAGGGGGAGTGTACCAGCGTTTGCACGAGTTGCAGTTTCTCGAGGCGGACGCAGTCGCCGATTCTTAGCAATGTCACACTTGCGTTCCATGACGGGGTTTGCCCGCTTGCGAAAAATTACGCCGCAAGGGGAGATGGTGTGCACGTTGAAGAGCGTGAACCATCGTTCGCTCGACGTTCACCTGCATCTGCCAGCCGACTTGGACGCGTTTGCCAACGTGGTGCGGAACACCGTGAAGCAGAAGGTCTCACGCGGTCACGTGGACGTGCGCATTTCCTGGATTCCGGCGAGCAGTACGGGGCTGCTGGCGCTGAACCGGCCGCTGTTTGAATCATGGCTGGCGGCGTTTCGCGATGCCAGGGAACGCTACCAACTGGCGAGCGAGCCCGACATCAATCTGGCGTTCCGGTTGCCTGGAATGTTGAGCGAAGGAGATGAAGAGCCCGATTCGGCGCTGGAAGGACTGTTGGTGTCGTTGCTGAACGAGGCGCTGGATTTGTTCAATGAGAGTCGCGCCAAGGAGGGGGCCGGGCTCGCTGTGGTGATTCGCGAAGCAAACGCGAAGATTGCAGCATCCGCGGCGGAGCTTTCGAAATTGCGGGACAAAGTGTTGCCCGTCTTGCAGGAACGTCTACAGGAGCGGCTGACGGCGTTACTCGGCGGGGTTGGACTGGAGCCGCAGCGGCTTGCTCAGGAAGCGGCGATTCTGGCCGATCGGTCCGACGTCACCGAAGAGATTCACCGGTTGGCGATTCATTCTCGGGATCTTTCCGATCTTCTGCACAAGGGCGGGGAGATCGGCAAGAAACTCGATTTTCTCATGCAGGAAATGGGGAGGGAGACGAATACGATTCTCTCGAAGACGAACGGGGCCGGCGAACTGGGGTTACGGGTCACGGAGCTCGGCATCGGGGTGAAGAGCGAGATCGAACGGATCCGGGAACAGAGTCTCAATATCGAATGAGCTGCGTTTTTATCATTTCCGCGCCTTCCGGCTCGGGCAAGTCCACGCTGGTGCGGGAGTTACTGCGACTGGAGCCAAAACTGGATTTTTCGGTTTCCTACACCACTCGTCAGCCGCGGGGACAGGAGGTTCCTGGCGAGAGTTACCAGTACGTTACGCGGGAATCGTTTATGGAAATGCTGGACCGCGACGAGTTCTTGGAGTGGGCAGAGGTGTTTGGCAATTTTTACGGGACGCACCGGTCGGTGTGGGATCGCGCGGTCGCGGAAGGCAAGGATTTGCTACTCGACATTGACGTACAGGGTGAGCAACAATTAAGAAAGAAGATCCCGGATGCTGTATCGATCTTCGTCTTGGCGCCGTCGCGGGCCATCCTGGAACAACGTTTGAGAGCTCGGTCAGAAGATGCCGAGGCTGTAATCCAGAGGCGGCTGGCGGCGGCAGCGAATGAGATTCGCAACTATCAGGCCTACGATTACGTGATCGTAAACGATCAGGTGAGCGATGCCGTAGCTTCGCTGCGGTCGGTGATAGGCGCGGAACGGGTTCGGCGCCAAAGGATGGAAGATCGCATCCGTCCGATCCTGGAAACGTTTGGAGAACTACTGTAGCCATGGACAAAATCGTTCGCAACGCCATTAACGCCATCCCCGACGATCCCGAATTGAGCACCTACCGCTTCATCATCGTGTCCGCCAAGCGGGCGCGGCAACTGCAGAGCGGAGCTCGCAGTTTCCTGCCCACGACTTCGCGTAAACCTACGGTTACTTCGATGGAAGAGGTCCGCCGCGGCCTGGTGAAATATACGGACACGAACCAAGTCATTCCTGAGGATCTCGCAGCCAGCCAGTTGTAATCTATGAAGGTCATCCTCGGTGTCGGCGGGGGCATCGCCGCATATAAGGCGGCGGAGCTGGCTCGTGCGTTCATGGAGCGCGGGGCCACGGTACAAGTCGTGCTGACCGCTTCAGCCGGGGAGTTCATACGCCCGTTGACGTTCGCCGCACTCACCAACCAGAAGGTGATTACCGACCTGTTTGGTTCGGGCAGCGCGGACGAGGTGTTGTCGAGTTCGGTAGAGCACATCCGCGTCGCGCAAGAGAACGATGTGCTGGTAGTGGCTCCCACGACGGCAGACCTGTTGGCGAAGTTCGCCTCGGGGCTGGCGCCGGATTTTCTGACCACGCTGTACCTGGCTTTCACCGGGAAGGTGATTCTTGCGCCCGCCATGAACACCAACATGTGGCATCACGCGGCGACGCAGGACAACGTCGAGAGATTAGCGGCGCGGGGGAACTACATCTTGCCTCCCGATGAAGGCCTGCTCGCCTGTGGCACGACTGGACCTGGGCGGCTGCCCGATCCGGCCTGGATCGCGGAGGCTGTGGTTACCATTGGCCATCCACGTAAAGATCTGGACGGGGAGACCATCTTGATTACCGCGGGGCCAACGCAGGAAGCGATCGATCCCGTCCGATTCATCTCCAATCACTCGAGCGGAAAGATGGGATATGCCATTGCAGCGGCAGCCGCTTGCCGTGGTGCACGAGTCATTCTGATATCCGGACCCGTGGACCTGCCGCAACCGTACGGAGTCGAGTTGGTGGCTGTCACCAGCGCGGCGGAAATGCGTGATGCCGTGATGGGACATCTTTCCGATGCCACGATCATTGTGAAATCGGCCGCGGTCGCCGATTACCATGTGGCGAATCCGGCTCCGCAGAAGCTGAAGAAAACACCGGCGCGGATGTCTCTGGAGTTGGATCCCACCGTGGACATTCTGGCGGAAGTTGGCCGCAACAAAGGGGACCGGCTCTTGATCGGGTTCGCCGCCGAAACGCAGAATCTGGTTTCGGAAGGACGCCGCAAGATGGAGACGAAGAATGCGGATATGGTGGTTGCGAATCTCGTAAGCACGGAAGGCATCGGCTTCGGCGCTGATGTGAACGAGGTGACGCTGGTTCTTCGCACCGGAGGAGTCATCCAACTTCCGCGGGCGACGAAACGCGCGGTGGCCGATGAGATCTTCGATCACGCCCTCAAACTTCGGCTTGCCCTCCATGCACGCTCATGAGTCAGGAAGCGCTTGCACAAATACTCGCCTACTACCGCGACTTGGGAGTGAGGGAGATCTACCGTCGCCCGGTGACGCCCAGGGCGGTGGACACAGAACATGCTCCGGAGCCCGTGGTGGAAGCGCCTCCGCCAATCCCCCCCGCACCCGCAAGAATTGAGGTTCCGCAATTGTTCGAAGCTGAACTGCCCGGAATAGCCCCCGCCGATGATACGCTCGAAAAAATTCGTGCGGATATCGGAGACTGCAAGCGCTGCCGCTTGTGCGAAGGGCGCAACAAGATCGTGTTCGGCTCGGGGAATCCGGAAACGAAGTTAGTGTTTGTGGGTGAAGGCCCTGGTGAGGATGAGGACATCCAAGGTCTGCCGTTTGTGGGACGCGCTGGGCAGTTGCTGACGGCAATGATCGACAATACCGCCAAGAAGGAAGGCATTTCCATTACGCGGTCCGATGTCTATATCTGCAACGTGGTGAAGTGCCGGCCTCCGAAGAATCGCGCGCCGGAGCCGGATGAGATGGAAATCTGCGGTCAGTTCCTCTTTCGCCAGTTGGCCGTGCTCAAACCCAAAGCGATTTGCACATTGGGAGCAACGGCAACAAAAGCCCTCCTGGGGAAAAAGGAAGGCGTCACCAAGCTGCGTGGCAATTGGTTTAAATGGCGGGATATTCCGGTCATGGTGACCTACCACCCCTCGTTCCTTCTGCGCGCCTATAACGTGGAAGCCAAGCGGGAGGCTTGGGAGGATCTGAAGAAGGTGTTCCATTTCGTCTATGACTGATCTGGCAGGGCTATTCCTGACGTTCGAGGGCGTGGATGGCGGGGGGAAGACCTCGCAGATGCGGATGCTGGTGGAGCGGCTGCGGGGGTTGGGGTACACTGTCGTGGTCAACATCGAGCCGGGCGGGACGCGCATCGGAAAACAGATCCGCAGCATTCTGCTGGAAGCCGCAAACCACGATCTGAGTCCTACCTCGGAACTGCTCTTGTTCTTTGCGTCGCGGGCGCAGGCGGTGGATGAGGTCATCCTCCCCGCTTTGCGTGCAGGGCACATCGTGGTAAGCGACCGCTTTACGGATTCCACGATGGTGTATCAGGGGTATGGGCGCGGCTTAGGGGCGGAGACGGTGCGGGATTTGGATCGCATTGCCTGCCGCGGATTGAAGCCGGCGCTGACATTGTGCCTCGATATGGATGTCGAAGCCGGGTTGGCCCGGGCTCGGGCGCGCAATGTCGAGGGGGGCGTGACTGAAACACGGCTGGATGATGAATCGCTGGCCTTTCACCACAGGGTGCGGGAGGCGTACCATCTGCTGGCGAAACAGGAGCCGGAGCGGGTCAAGCTGATCGATGCCTCGCGCACAATGGACCAGGTGGCCGAAGAGATCTGGGAACTGGTGGTTGCCTTGTTGCCCTGCTCACCACTCTGATCCGCGATATGATACCGGGATGCGCTGTGCCGCCCTTGTTCTGCTCCCGGTCTTTGCCTGTGCGCAGGTCAGTGTTTCCTTGTACGAGAACGTACCCAAAGGAAAAGAGTTTGAAATCGACCAACTGGCTCCCACGGAGCGGTACACTGAGCCAGGGTTCGCATTCACGGAAATTCCAGCGAAATACTCGGCGAATGCGTTGCGGCTGGACCGGTCGTCGCCGTTTGTGCTGCGGGCCCAGTATTCGCGCAAACTCGCTGCGGGTCAGTTTCAGATCCGATTGCGGGCGCGCGGAGCGGCTGTCTTGCATATGGACGGCAAGGAGATCCTTCGCACGCAACCGCAGAAGCCGAATACCAGTGGCGATGACCCTGTTCCGGAGCCTCCCGTGCGTGACGATTCCGGTCGCCGTCCGGCGCACTATCCGCATCAGGATGCGGTCGCAGTGCTGGACTTGGCCGAGGGCGAACATGCATTTCAACTCACCGCCGTCATCGGCGGCAAAGGGCTGATGCCAACCCCCGGTGAACTTGCGGTGGCAATTGGAAAACCGAATACCGTGGAACGAATTCTCGGTCCCGACGATGCATTGCAGCTCACAGACGCGGCATGGGAGTCTTACACAGAACTGGGGCGCGAGCGGATGCGGCTCCACAACAAAGTGCGCCGCGGGCAGATCACGGCCGCAGCACAGGAACCTTGGGATCGCCGGCATGAGCGGATTCGCGAATGGCTCCGCATACAACCACCCGCGCCGCAGCCACCGCAAACAAAATTGGCGGCGCGCAACGCCATTGATCACTTCCTGAATGCCAGGATGGAGGCGGTTGGAGCGAAGCCAACTTCGGAGTTGAGTGACGTGGAGTTTCTCCGCCGCGTATCGTTGGATGCCACCGGACTCATCCCGACGGCGGAACAATTGCGCGTCTATTTGTACGATAAGGAGGATCGGCGTCGCGATAACGCCATCGAGAAACTGCTTGCCTCGGAAAGCTGGGCCGATAGCTGGGTACCCTACTGGCAGGATGTTCTGGCGGAGAACCCGGGAATCCTCAAGCCCGACTTGAACAACACCGGCCCCTTCCGGTGGTGGCTGCATCAATCGCTGTCCGATGGGATTTCGTTCGACAGATTTGTGACCGAGTTGATTGAAATGGAGGGCAGCCTGGTGCAGGGAGCGCCGGCGGCGTTTTCGCAGTCGACGCTGAACGACGCGCCGATGGCGGCAAAAGGCGATATCATCGGGCGTGCTTTCTTGGGCGCGAATCTCGGCTGTGCGCGCTGTCACGATGCCCCCTTTCATCCGGTAAAGCAGAAGGACCTGTTCAGTCTGGCGGCGATGCTACAGGGTAAGCCCGTAACCCTCCCTGCCACCAGCAGCGTGCCTTTCGTCGAAGGAGCACGGCGTCCGGCGGTGAAGGTAACGCTGCAACCCGGAGAAGAGATCACACCGCAATGGCCGTTTCCGCAGTTGATCGCGCATGCTTCGAACAGTGAGGCGTTTCCCGGAACAGGCAAGGTGCCGTCACGGCGGCAATTGGCGGAGTTGATTGTCGCGCCGGAGAACGAGCGGTTCGCGCAGGTAGTGGTCAATCGCGTATGGGCGCGGTACATGGGGGCAGGCATCGTTGATCCGGTGGATGATTGGGCACGCACCAGACCTTCGCATCCGGAGTTGCTGCAGTACCTGGCGCGTGAGTTTGTATGGTCGGGGTACGATGTGCGGCACATTGCGCGCCTGATCTTCCGCTCGCGCGCTTATCAACGGAAAGCTGCACCGCTCGAGGAAGGTGGTGCGTCGAAGCGGCTTTTCACGGGCCCCGTGCGGCGCAAAATGTCCGCTGAGCAGTTGGTGGATTCGCTGCATCTGGCGGCAGGAAAGCCGTTGGCCTGCGAGGAATTGAACCTGAACCCGGCGGGGGATCGCCCTCCAACGCAGTTTCTGAACATGGGCAAGCCGGAGCGTGCCTGGCAGATGACGGCGCTCTCCAATGAACGGGATCGTCCCGCGCTTGCACTGCCAGTGGCACAATCGCTTGTTGACATGCTGTCGACATTCGGATGGCGGCAATCGCGCCAGGCGCCAGCGTCCGTGCGCGACGACGCGCCCTCACCGATGCAGACCTTGATTCTCGCCAACGGAAATCTGGCGACGCGCATCATCCGCCTGTCCGATGAAAGCGCATTCACAAAACTGGCGTTGCAGAAGCAACCGCTGGATGACTTGATCCGGGAGACTTTCTTCCGCGTGTTTTCGCGCAAGCCGAACGATGATGAAGCACAGTATTTCCACGCCTATCTTTCGCCGTATTACTTGAAGCGGAACGTTGCTGGAGCAGGAGCCACGGTAGCATCGCTGCGGACCGACAACCGCGTGTCCTGGTCAAACCACCTGAGCGCTGAGGCTACGTTGATCCGTATGGAAGAGGAACGGAAACTGCGAATGGGCGAAGCCCCCACGAAACGCCTGACGACGCAATTCCGCGAGCGTTACGAGGACATGCTCTGGGCGATGTTCAACTCGCCGGAGTTTGTGTTGTTGCCATGAAGGAGCGAACGCGGATGATCACACGTCGTTCATTGCTGCAGACCGCGGCGGCTACGGCCTTCGCCTCCGAATCGGCGCCCGCACCCAAGGGCAAGGCTGATTCCTGTATCTTTCTCTGGTTGGGCGGCGGGGCGGCGCACATCGATACATTCGATCCGAAAGTGAAGGGCGACGGGAAGAAGCAACCGGGATCCTATTACGGGTCGATACCCACCGCGATACCCAACGTGCATATCAGCGAGCATTTGCAGCTCTCGGCGCCGCTGCTCGATCGCACGGTGTTAATCCGGTCGCTCTCGCATTCCATCGTAAGTGAACATGGCGCGGCGTCGAACCTCATGCACACCGGCCGCCTGCCAAGCGGGACGCTGCTGTATCCGAGCATCGGGTCCATCGTGGCGAAGGAACTCGGGGCGAAGACGGAAGAAGTTCCGGCATATGTGGTGATGGGCTATCCCAACATCATGCGTGACCCTGGCTTTCTGGGGGCGAAATACGGATATGTGTACCTGACGCAAGTGGAGACGGGGCCGAACGGTCTGACGCTTCCTCCTGATGTGAACAATGCCCGCCAGGACCGGCGCGAGACATTGTTGGAGCGAATGCGGCTGAGTTATGCTGCGCGCGAGCAAGGCGATCCGGTGGTGCAGGGGCAGATCGATGTCAGCCGCCAGGGGTTCAAGATGGCCGGGCCGCGGTTTCTGAACGTGTTCGATTTGAACCGCGAGCCCCAGGCGTTACGGCAGGCTTACGGGGGTGAGTTCGGGCAGCGCTGCCTGTTGGCGAGGCGGCTGGTGCAGGCTGGGACGCGCTTTGTCGAAGTGTCGTTCAATCTGAACTTCCTCAACGGCACCGGTTGGGATACGCATAATGAAGGGCAACTGAAACAGCATTTGCTCATTCGCGACCTTGATCAGGCATTTGCCACATTGCTGACCGACCTGGAGCGCAACAAGTTACTGGATCGCACGCTGGTGGTGATTGCCACGGAGTTTGGGCGGCCGCCGGAATTTGATTCCGGCGGAGGGCGCGGTCATCAGAGCGTGGCATTCAGCGGCGTGCTGGCAGGCGGCGGCTTGCGCACGGGCAGGGTGATCGGCGAAACGGACGAACTGGGCAAGAAGGTGGTGGGGCCGCTGTGCCGCGTCTCCGATTTTCATGCCACGATCCATGCCGCGCTGGGGATTGATCCGGCGAAGAACCTGTTCGCCGGCGACAGGCCGGTGCCGATCACAGACAACGGCAAGGTACTGCGCGAGCTATTTGGCTGATGCCATCGTAGCTTGCCCGGCGACAAAAGCATTGCCCGGCAGTTTGCGCTGCCAGTGCTGCCAGAGAGCTTGGCGGCGGGCGATCCACTGTGCGGATTCTTCTCCCGCCGTCAGGTGGGCCAGCCGAGTGTAGTAGTGCGAGATTGTGGAGGCATTCGCCAAATCAGCCTCGGGCTCGGCTTTAGCGGCCGCGGATTTATCCACTAATTCCCGGTAAATACCAGCGGCGCGAGAATTGTTTCCGGCGGCAGCTTCCAACTCGGCGTTGGCATAGAGTAGGTCAGCGGCTTCCGTGCCGGGACCGATGGCCTGCTTCGGATAGCGGTTGGTGTCCTTGGCGAGCAGGAAGGCCCGGGCGATGCGCTGCTGTCCCTCAGGGATACGATGCAGCGCCCGCAAGGGGTGGCTCGACCAGGCAAGCAGTTGTAGCGTACTGATCTTGGTCTTCGTGGTTGGCTTGGCTTCGGCGAGCGCCTGAAGCCCCTGATCGAACACCACAAGGGCACGCTTGGGATCGCTAGGAAGCAATACCTGGCCTAACTCACGGGCCGCCGTGCCAACACGGATGCGGGCATCGGCGTCGTTGCGATCATTGGCGGCGGCCTGCAGGGCCAAATCCATGGCCTGCTCGAAGGCGTGGATGGCTTCTTCACGGCGCCCCAGGCTGACTCCGCCTTCTTTGCCGAGGATCATCCCTTCACGCCAATAGACACCATATAAGGCCATCTGTCGGTGATGAGCTGTGGGGAATTTCGCACCGGATACGACGGTTTTCGCCCTACGAATGGTTCGCAGTGCTTCTTCCAGGTTTCCTTGCAGCCGCAAGCCGTTCGCCAGCAGGCCGAGTGCCTGTCCTTCGTAGAGCGTGGCTCCGGCACGCCTGCTTTGTTCCGCGGCAATGCGGATGACCCGGATGCCTTCGTCGTAGCGATGGGAATTGAGCCGATTCAGGCCGGCGTTGAGAAAAACACGCGTGGTGTCGGCCGATTCCTGCTTCGTCAGATCCTGCAGAGCAATCACGGCCTCGGCCATGCGTGTGGCCTCGGTGGCAAAGGTGTGTGCGTCCGCGCTGCGACGATCGTTCTCCGCGAGGATCATGCGGCTTTCATTGATCACTGCTGCCATCACCATCGCCGCTTTGTCACCCGGATTCCTGCTGAGTATCGGCTCGATCAGAGCCGCTGCACGCTTCAGGCTGGCTTCGGCGGCGACGGGTTCGCCCAGGTTGGGTCCGATGGGAACTCCCTGAACAGTTGCCATCTGGATGTAGGCGTCCGCCAATTCCATTGCGAGTTCTGGATCGGCCGTCGCTTCCCGATCGAGTGCGGATAGGTACTCAAGTGAGGTGGAGACCAGTTTGTGACGTACCTTAGTCGATCCGGTGAGTTGCGACAGATCCCGATCAAGGGCGAAGAAGCGATTGGCCATCTGCCGCACAAGAAGAAAACGCCGTTGGGCCACGGCGCGTTGATGATCGGCCACCAGCAGTCCCGTGGTGAGTCCGGCGACGGTGACCACGGCCGCGGTGAGGGGAACCCAATACCTCCGCAAAAATCTTCGTGCGCGATACCACTGATCTCCGGAACGGGCGCGCACCGGCCTCCAGAGGAGGAATGCGCGCAAATCCTCCATCAGAGCCTCCATGGACGCGTATCGCGATTCTGGCTCCTTGCGCAATGCCATGCCGAGAATGGCGTCGAGATCCTCCGGGATGCCCGCGCGGACCTCGCTGGCTGCCCTCGGTTGCTTGTTGCACACGACGAAGTCGATGGACTCCTCCGGTGAAGCAAACGCGTGGGGGGAAGTGCCGGTGAGCAGTTTGTAGAGCACCGCACCCATCAGGTATACATCGGTGGCGGTGGTCTGCAGTCCCCCGCGCACTTGTTCCGGGCTGGCGTATTCCGGGGTCATCATGCGCTCGCGAGTCAGTGTCACCTCGGTGGCGGCATGCAGGATCTTGGCGATGCCGAAGTCGAGGAGTTTGGCATGGCCACTCGCATCCACGAGGATATTTGACGGTTTCAGATCACGGTGGATGACCAGGTTGCGGTGGGCGTAAGCCACCGCATCGCAGACTTGGAGCGCCATTTCGACCTTCTTGCGGAGCGGGAGTCTCTCGCAGTACTCGTCAATGGGGGTGCCGTCGACGTACTCCATGACGAGGTAGGGTTGGCCCCCGGCGGTACGGCCTGCATCGAGCAACTGGGCGATCCCGGGATGCCGCAGAGACGCGAGAATCTGCCGTTCGCGCAGGAAACGGCCGATGAGCCAAGGGGCGTCAGCGCCATGCCGCAGAAGTTTAATGGCGACGTTGTGATCGATTTCCCCGTCGATACGCTTGGCAAGATAGACAGAAGCCATGCCGCCCGCGCCGAGTTTCCGGATGAGCCGGTAGGGTCCGCATGCTTCGCCGAGCGGTTCGACTGGGAAATCCAAATGTGGGCCGGCATCGTGGCGCAGCAGCGCTTCCAGTTCCTCCCGCACCTCGACAGGAACCTGACGGCTCTGGAAATGCGCCGCGCGTTCCTCCGATTTCAGATCGACAACTTCATGAAAGAGTTGTTCGATATCCCATTGCATTGTGTTTGATTGTAGCAATGGGATGTAGTGTTTTCATCTGCGGATGGGTCATATGTGACGGGATATTGTGCTTCAGCCTGCTGCTTTTCCGATTCTCCGCCACTTGGCGGAGGATCTGCGCGAGACAAAGGACGTGACGTTGTGGCGCGGCGTTTTGGATGCCCACAAGCGGGCGCTCTACCGCAAACTGGCGGCGCGATGCGCGCGCACCAATGCCATGGCTCTGACATTGAAGGCGCTCAATATCTGCCTTGCGCGGCATCACCTCCAGACGCGGGCGGTTGCGTTGCTGTCCCGGCCAGTAGGTCTGGTGGTGGATCCATCGAACATGTGCCGGCTGGCCTGTCCCGGTTGTGTGCATTCGGAATCGAACGTGGCGGCGGCGCGATTTGACTGGGCCAATGGCACGCTGCGCGAGAAGGTATTCCACCTCTTGCTGGAGCGCTATGGCGCCTACTCCATCGGCATGAACCTCTACAACTACGGTGAGCCGCTGCTGAACCGGAGCACGCCGAAACTGATCCGGCAGGCCAAGCGCTACCTGATGCACACCGCGCTTTCCACGAGCTTGTCGGTACAGCACTTCGACGCGGAAGCCTATGTCGCGTCGGGATTGGACTGCATGATCCTGTCCATTGATGGGATAACACAGCAGGTCTACCAGAGTTTTCGCCGCAATGGAAATCTGGAGTTGGTGCTGGAAAATTTGCGCCGGCTGGTGGACGTGCGCCGGAGGCTGCGAAGCCGGACTCCGGTATTGGTCTGGAATTTTCTCGGGTTTGAGCATAACATTCACGAAATAGGCGCCGCGCGGCGGATGGCCCGTCGCCTCGGCGTGGATCTGTTTCAACTCGTCCGGCCATTTGATGTGAGTTGGGACGATCCGGCAATCCGGCCGGCGGAGGTGCAACGGCGTCTGTGGCGTTTCCATTGGCTGCCTTTGCCGAAGTACAACCCTCGCCTGGAAAGGGATGCCGACGCCGGGCCGATTGAAGCGGCGTTTGAACGGCCTTGGATCGGAGAAGCCGATAGCGGAAATGCCGATTCCGGCCACACTTGCCACTGGCTTTACAAGAACACCGTGGTGGACGCGGCGGGGCGAGTGCTTCCCTGTTGCAGTTCTCCCGCTCCCGGAACGAACCTGGTCTTCGGCCGCGCGGATGCCAATTCGGCGGATCTTTACAATACTAGGCTCTACCAGGCGGCCCGGTCCTTCTTCGCCAATGGGATGGAATCCTCCGGCGACGCGCCGCATTGCACACGGTGCGAGTGGAATCAGGACAAGGTGAATATCGGCAGCGAGGAGATCTGGCGCTACTTCCATTCCGCCGACGCCACGTTTTTCGACGCGCGTAGCCTCGAGATGCTGGCGGGGTGGTGAGTAAAAGCGATTGCACCAGGGGTTGGTACCAGCAAGCTCACTTTGCCACTTGCTTCTGGAGGCGTGCTACTTTAGTATGAAATTTCGATGTCGCGGGCTGTCACCGCCTCCCCCCGGCGGCCCGCTAAGCAAGCGCACTTACCGCTCTCATTCACAGGAAGGAGTCTTCCCACAATGTGGTCCCGTCGTAAAGAGGAAGAATATTCACCCAAGCAGTCCTACAATCCGCCTTCGCAGGCGGACTCCAAGGAGGGAAACACGATGTCCAACATGCCGTCACGGAGCATGGAGACTGAGTCTTACCGCCCGTCATCCGCCGCGTCAATCGGCAAGTCGGTGATGATCAAAGGGCAGATCATTTCGCGGGAAGACCTGTATCTGGACGGGGAGTTGGAGGGGACTGTCGAATTGAACGAACATCGTCTCACGATCGGTCCGAACGGCCGGGTGCAGGCGAATGTGAAAGCCCGCGAGATTGTGATTATCGGCACGATTCACGGCAATGTCGAGGCAAGCGAAAAGCTGGAGATCCGCAAGGAAGCGAAGCTTGTGGGGGACATCCGCACGGCGCGTATCGTGATTGAAGACGGCGCCTATTTCAAGGGCAGCATCGATATCATCAAGCAGGATGTCAGCAAGCAGGAGAAGCAGCAGTCCCGCCCGCAAGCCAGCGCGGCGGCTGCCGCCACCGGCAGTTCCCCGGTGGCCGAACTGAAGCGCTAAGCTGGTATCTGCTGGAATTGCCGCGGGCCCTGGCGAGTTATCCGCCCAGGGCCCGCCTTGATTCGAGGTGTTGTTTCCTCACTTGTGGAGAGACAGGCTTAAATCGATGTTTGGTGCGGGGGGGGACTCCCACGATCCTCATGCAAAGTTGCGCAACGGAGGAACTGCTGCGTGGCCTCCAGGCTGTCCCACGACGGAATCGACGCGTTCCAGCCGTGGTCTGGAGCAGTTCGTGCTTACGTTGCGCGAGGTGTCTACCACGGCGGTGCTCGATCTGGGGCCGATCAATCAGGAAAATACAGACCACGTCGCCAATCTTGGGCACCGCATACTCTTCAGCGACATGCTGCGTCCTCTCGATTCGGTGTGGGACGACCCGGATCTATCCGAAAACCGAAAGATTGAAGAAATTCTGGACCAGACGCTGAACTATCCGGAAAGTTGCATCGGTGGGGCGATGGTGTGGGATACGTTTCAGCACCTGCCGGCGCCTCTGCTGGAAGCGGTGGTGGAACGGCTGTACTACCTACTCCAACCGGGAGGGCTGATTCTCGCCTTCTTCCACGCCGATGAGAAGGCGCGGGCAGTCCCGAGTTATTCCTATCGTATTCTCGATACGAAAAGCATGGTGCTGACACCACGCCAGTTGCGCCCGCGGGAGCAGTTTTTCAACAACCGCGCATTGGAACGGATGTTTCAGAATTACGCCGCGGTGAAGTTCTTCCTCACACGCGACCATCTGCGCGAAGTGATTGTCCGGCGTTAGAGGGCGGCGTCAATCGATGAGCAAGAACTCCATCGCGCGCTTGGTCAATTCGGCTGTGCTGTGCGCGGCCAGCTTTCTCTTGATGTTCTCTCGGTGAAAAGACACCGTTTTCACTGAGATGTCAAGGTGAAAGGCGATCTCCTTGGATAGTTTCCCCTCGGCAATGAGTTGCAGCACTTCGCGTTCGCGCGAACTGAGCCGGACCTTGGATGCAGCCTTCACCGGATCGCGTAAGGGCGGGAGGCTATCGGCCGGGAGGCCGGAGGAAACATATATCTTGCCCTGCAAAACCTGCTTCGCCGCTTCCAACAGATCCTCGCGCGCGGCTGTTTTCAACACATACCCAGTGGCCCCGGCTTCGAGCGCGGCCTCGAGGTAGGCTGGATTGGCATGCATCGTGATGAATAGCAGCTTGCAGCGGGGCAGTTCCTTTCGAATCCGCACTGCGGCGTCGATGCCGTTCAGCAACGGCATGGAGATATCCAGAATCACCAGGTCGGGCTTCAGGCGGAGTGTCTCTTCGACTAGGGCACGCCCATCCGCAACGAGCGCCACGATCTCGTAGTGCACCGCCAGCAGCGTGCGCAGACCCTCCAAAGTGAAGGTGTGATCCTCGGCGATGATGATCCGCGGCCGAATCGTCATAGGGTACTCTCAAAGGGTACGGTGATGTTAACCGTGGTCCCTTGGCCGGGTTTCGAGAGGATACTCAACGTGCCGTTGACCAGCATCACGCGTTCCTCGATGCTGACGAATCCCAATCCGCCGTTAGCCTTAGTGTGCGATAAGTCGAAGCCCACACCATCATCTGTAATGGAGAGTTGGACCGCACTGCTGGCTACACGAACCGAAACATCGACGCGCCGGGCCCGGGCGTGCTTGGCGACGTTGTGGAGACACTCCTGCGAGACGCGATACAGGCACGAGGCAATTTCCCGAGGCAGGTCGGCGGGCAGATTCTCAGACTGAAAATTCACATCGGGCACACCGTGACGGCTGAGTTCCTTGCACAGCGAGCGCAGGGAACTCACAAGCCCGAGATCATCGAGAACGGAGGGGTGCAACTGATAGGCGACGTGCCGCACTCTGTCCGATGCCTGGACCACGCGAGCGTGCATGGATTGGAGACGGCGGGCAACATCGGGTGGACAGTTGGAATCCGCAATCATCTCGCCCACGTCCATGGCAATGCCGGCCAGTTCCTGACAGGTCTGGTCATGCAGTTCCCGAGACACTCTGCGGCGTTCCTCCTCCTGGGCCTTCAGTAGACGTGATGCGAGGATGCGGACTTCCTCGGCGCGAGCGCGGGCTTCGTTTTCCAGTCTCACGCGCTCGGTAATGTCGTTGACGAAGGCTACCGCGAACTTTCCTTGCGGCAGTTGGATGGCGGCGAGGCTGATCTCCACGGGAAAAGTGGTTCCGTCCTTGTGCAACGCCGTCAGTCCGGTGTTGACAGCCATCCTGCGGCTTTCCATTTCCTTGAAGTAGATCCTG
>CALFYN010000771.1 GCA_937952345.1 uncultured Acidobacteriota bacterium | reverse complement strand
CCCACCGTCGCGCCAGTCCCCGCGCCCACCGCGCCTTCCACCACAGGCCCGTCATTCGCCGCTGCCGCCGCCATCTGCCCCATCTCCCGGGTCGGACGCGCCGCCGCGCTCCCCAAAGCCAAATCAAACAATATCGCCCCCGCCACCAGCGGCACCCGAGCCACCCCCGTCGCGAACCCCACCCCCTTCTTCTCCAGATACCGCCGCACCCCGCTCGCCGCCTCCAACCCGAACGCGCTCCCGCCCGCCAGCACCACCCCGTGAATCGCCCCCGTCACATGCAGCGGATTCATCAGCTCGAATTCCTCCGTGCCCGTCGCCGATCCGCGCACGTCCACACCCGCCACCGCTCCGCCCTCGCACAGAATCGCCGTGCACCCTGTCAGCCCTTCCAGATCCGTCGCGTGCCCCACCTGGATCCCGGCGATTTCCGTCAATCCCTTACTCATCGCAAAGCCCAAACACAAGGGTATGGTAGCATCAGAATTTCACAGGACTAGAGGATTTGCTGGACTTTCTCAAGCCGCCGGTTCTTACCATCCAGGAATTTTTCCAGTTGACGGGACGCGCGCTCCTCAACCTGCCGCGCCGTCCCCATTACTTCCGCGACATCATTCTCCAGATGGACATTATCGGTGTCGGCAGCCTCCCCATCGTGCTTCTCACCGGCTTCTTCAGCGGCGTCGTCATGGCCCTCCAAATGTCCCGCGCCCTCCAGACCTACGGCGCCGTCAGCCAGACCGGACCCATCGTCGCCATCACTCTCGTCCGCGAAATGGGCCCCGTGCTCACCGCCATCGCCGCCGCCGGACGTAACGCCGCAGGCATCGCCTCCGAACTCGGCTCCATGAAGGTCACCGAGCAAATCGACGCCATGCGCGCCCTCGGCACCGACCCCATCCAAAAGCTCGTCAAACCCCGTCTCATCGCCACCTGCGTCATGCTCCCCTGCCTCACCGCCATCGCCGATTTCGTCGGTATGCTCGGCGGCTTCATGATCGCCACCTTGATCCTCAGCCTCACCTCGGCTGAATACTGGAACGGCGCATGGCGAGCCCTCGCCTACGACGACGTCGTACAGGGGCTCCTCAAACCGTTCATCTACGCCATCGTGATTTCGCTCGTCGGATGCTTCTACGGCCTCAGAACCCGCGGCGGCACCCAGGGCGTCGGATTGGCCACCACTCAGGCCGTCGTCGTCTCCATCGTCTGGATCTTCGTCCTCAACGCTTTCATCACCAAGATTTTCGTGAGTTTCTAGCGGACAATGCCGGATTCCGTACTCCGTTTCGATCATGTCACCGTGGCCTTCGACGGCATCCCGGCCATCCAGGACGTCACATTCTCCATCAACGCCGGCGAAAGCCGTGTCATTCTCGGCGCCGCCGCTAGCGGCAAAACCGTCATCCTCAAAACCGCCCTCGGCCTCCTCCGCCCTGACGAAGGCCGCGTCTTCCTCTTCGATCAGGACATCACCGCCATGCGCGAACAGGATCTCTATGACCTCCGTGCCCGCGCCGGCATGCTCTTCCAGGAAAGCGCCCTTTTCGATTCCCTCACCATCGAGGAGAACGTCGCCTACCCCCTCCTCAACCAGAAACTCGTCGCCGTCCCCAAAGACCAGGTCCGCCCTCGCGTCGAGGAATCCCTCCGCTTCGTCGAACTCGAACACACCCTCGACAAGCTTCCCAGCGAGCTCTCCGGTGGCATGCGCCGCCGCGTCGGCATCGCCCGCGCCAACGTCACCGAACCCCAACTCGTCCTCTACGATTCCCCCACCGCCGGACTCGACCCCATCACCGCCAACAACATCATGGCCCTCATCATCAAGGAACGCGACCTCCGCCACGCCACCACTGTCATTGTGACCCAGCGCTTCCAGGACGGCCAGATCATGGCCAAATACCGCTATGACGCCGAGAACCAGACCCTGGAACGCGCCGGCCAAGACGGAGTCGGAGCCGTCGTTGGCCTCAAATTCCTCGTCATGCAGGAAGGCCGCCTCGTCTTTGAAGGCACCGAAGAGGAACTGCAGAAGTCCTCCGACCCCTACATTTCCAAGTTCGTTTTGCGACACTGAAAGGATCACATGCCATCGGCAAGCAAAATCAGTTGGGCCAAACTGCGCGTCGGTCTCACCGCGATCATTGCTCTCGTCCTCATCGGTGTCCTGATTTACTTGCTCACCGGAACCCAAAGCCTCTTCTCGCGCGAAGTGATTGTCTACACCTACCTCGGCGATGCCGCCGCCGTCGCCGTCGGCGCCCCCGTCCGCATCAACGGCATCAACGCCGGGAATGTCGCCGGCGTGCTCCTCACCAACGACACCGCCCCTGAGCGCAG
>CALFYN010000770.1 GCA_937952345.1 uncultured Acidobacteriota bacterium | reverse complement strand
ACCCATCGGCCGGCTGGGGAAACCTGAGGAAATCGCCTACATGGCGCTGTACCTTTGTTCCGACCAGAGCGCGTTCGTAAATGGAGCAGTGCTGAGCATCGACGGGGGTTGGACCGCAGCTTGATGCGCGAAGAGATATGGATATCGATCATCCTTTTGCCCGGTGATCGGAGCTGCTGCTTGACGGACCAGTACTGCATTGAAGAAAATAACGGTTGTTCGCATCATTCGTCTATGGTGCTTGCGGATTTCTACCGATAGGAAAAAGGGGTGGCATGCAGCCAAAGACCGTTATCGGAATTTTGATAGTCCCGGTTCTGCTGGCCATGGCGTTCACACAGGCCGTTGCAGCGACCAGTTCAAAGAAGAAGCCTTCATCCTCCACTGCCAAGAAAACCGCAACGAGTTCAGCGAAAAAGTCTGTCTCCAAGTCGGCGAAGAGTTCAAAGAGCAGTTCGCGGGCTCGTACGGCAAGTTCCACGCGATATCGCTCGAATGTGGTGCGCTCAGCAGCCTACCGACGGACCGTGGTTCGTGGTGGGCCTTGGCGTGAACCCACCTTTGCCGATTCCACGGATGGCGATTGGGTAGACGGCGAAGACCAACAGGTTCGCAAGGCAGCCGTGGATGCACTTGGGCCATATAACGGAACGGTAGCTGTAGTCGATCCGTATACGGGACGCGTTCTCACACTGGTAAATCAGAAGCTCGCTTTGAAGAGCGGCTTTCAGCCTTGCTCGACCATCAAGATCGTGGCAGCTTTAGCCGCGCTCAGCGAGGGGATTATCGACCGCAATACGGTCCTGCGTTGGGGGAGAAAGAAACTCGACCTCACCACGGCGCTGGCAAAGTCCGACAATCCCTACTTCGCCACCTTGGGAGAGAAACTCGGCTTTGACCGAGTCAGCTATTACGCGCGGCTCTTCGGGCTGGGCGAACGGGCGGGGTTGAATATCGAAGGGGAACAGCCAGGCATTCTGCCGACTAAGACCCCCGATGCCGGACTGGGAATGATGACGAGCTTCGGTTCCGGGATTGCCCTCACACCGCTGGAATTGGCTGCCATGCTTGGCGCCATCGCCAACGGTGGGACATTGTACTACCTGCAACACCCGCGATCTCCGGAAGATGTAGCCACGTTCATTCCTCGTGTAAAGCGGCACCTCGACATTCAGCCATGGATTCCGGAAGTCAGACCGGGAATGAGCGGTGCTGTCGAGTTCGGCACGGCGCGGCGCGCAGCGGTCCAGTATAGTGAACCGATTCTGGGCAAGACGGGGACGTGCACGGATCAGCGGACGCCGACACACCTGGGGTGGTTCGGCTCATTCAACGACGTGGGCCGCAACAAGCTGGTGGTGGTGGTTCTACTCACGGGTGGCAAGCCAGTGAATGGCCCAGTCGCCTCGGGCATCGCAGGGGCCGTCTACAGAAACCTTTCCGTGCAGGATTACTTCGCCCAGGCCCGGCCCATTTCACCAGCAACTCTCGTTTCTACTCAGGCTTGTTGTTCTCGCTGAAGACGTGTCCGGCTATCGCAAACAAGAGATCTTCCAGACCTTCGCCGGTTACCGCTGAGATCTTGAAGAAAGGCATCTTGCGGCGGGCCACAGCACGGCGTAGCCTCTGAACCAGAGTGGCGTCCTGAGCAACGTCCATCTTAGTTGCTACGACGATCATCGGCTTTCTTAGCAACTCTTCGCTGAAGCTCTCGAGTTCGCGAAGGATCACCTTGTAATCATCAACAGGATCGCGCCCTGAGAACTCAGAAACATCCACCAGGTGTACCAACACCTTTGTCCGTTCGATATGACGAAGGAACTGAATCCCGAGACCTGCGCCTTCATGTGCGCCGGAGATCAATCCCGGGATATCCGCCACCACAAACGTGCGCTCGTCGGGCATGCGAACCACCCCGAGATTCGGCTCCAGCGTAGTGAAGGGATAATTGGCAATCTTCGGCTTCGCGGCGGAAATGCGTGAGATCAAAGTAGACTTGCCGGCATTGGGGAAGCCGACTAGCCCGACATCGGCCAGCAGCTTCAACTCGAGCCGCAGCCGGCGCTCCTGGCCGGGCCTGCCGGGTTCATGCTCTGTCGGAGCCTGGTGCGTTGGGGTGGCGAAGTGCTGATTGCCGCGTCCTCCGCGGCCGCCCCGCGCGATAACGAACTTCTCACCGGTCACGGTGAAATCGTGTAAGACCTCGCCTGTTTGCTCGTCAACCACTACCGTACCCACCGGTACCGGCAGTTCGGTGGGATGCCCGTCGCGCCCCGTCTTGTTGCTTCCTTCGCCGTGGCGGCCGCGTTCCGCGTGATGCTCGGGGTTGTAGCGGAAATGTAGCAGGGTGTTGTGGTGTGGGCTGGCCACGAAGACGACGTCGCCTCCACGCCCACCGTCACCGCCGGAGGGGCCACCTTTTGGGACAAACTTCTCGCGGCGGAAGGCCATGCAGCCATTCCCGCCATCGCCGGCTTTCACGTAAACTCGAACTTCGTCAATAAACATGAGTACAGAAACACGTAAGGCCCAGGATTCGGCAATCAGCAACCCTGGGCCCCGAAGGTAATGAAAATGATCTAGTTAACGGATGCGGCGTCGACGCTAACGTACTTGCCCATACGCCCGCGGTCGCGGAACCGGACGATGCCAGGAATCTTGGCGAAGAGGGTATCGTCGGAACCCCGGCCGACATTTTCGCCAGGCTTGATACGGGTACCGCGCTGACGAACGATAATCGAACCGCCAGTGACCAACTGCCCACCGAAGACTTTCACGCCGAGCCGCTGTGCATTCGAATCCCGGCCGTTTTTGGAACTTCCCAGTCCTTTTTTATGTGCCATGACGTGTTAACTCCTTTATGCCAGGATTTCGCTGATCGAAACGGTGGTCAGATTCTGCCGGTGGCCGATCGTTCGCTTGTACTGCTTCTTCCGCTTGAACTTGAAAACGATGATCTTGTCGCCACGCATCTGATTCTGAATCGTCCCTAGGACACGGGCCGAAGCTGCGTCGGCGCCTGCCCGGAAGTCGGACCCGTTGGAGACGGCCAGGACTTTATCGAACTCAACAGGCGTGCCGGCTTCGCCGGCCAGTGTTTCCACCTGGATAACGTCGCCGGGAGACACACGATACTGCTTCCCGCCCGTCTCAATTACTGCGTACATAGGAACCTCGGTGCGAATGGTAGTTTTGGGAGGCTCGAAGAGAGGAGACACACCAATTGAGGTGCGCTATCATCAGCCACAATTCATTAGTCTACAACATTCGTTGACTGATTGCCACCACAACTACCTCCGTGAACGAGCGTCTTGGGGCGTTGCCAGATACAGGGCAGCCTTCTCCACTGCGTCCTCCAGCACATGCAGCATCAGAAACAGTTCGCCGCTTGGTCCAGCTGAGAACCCGATCGGCTGAATAACAAGCCCCCCTTCCGGCAACCGATCCGCAGTCCTTAACAGCATGGCCGCCGATCCGTCCGGACGCCACGCCACAACCCCAGGCGCACCACCACCGCCGACAAACAATTGGATGTTCGCGTTGCCGCTCATCGACAGTTGGCCGTAGTAATTCGTCCACCCGCCCGGGAGTCCGGGGAGGGCCGTCTCCCCGCCCAACTCCAGTTTCAGGTTCCGGTCGCTGAACGTGTATAGCCGCCACCCCTCCCGGCTTCCAATCATCGTGGCGAACGATTTGGGTCCCGCGACGATTTGGAATCCATCCACCACACGGCCATCGAGTTGAGCGCCGTTGCGCGTCACCTCCAATACCTGTTGTCCATCCCACAGGAAGAGGCCCCGCTGGCCGGCCGAGGTAATGTCCGCCATAAACGCCACACGCCCAAGGTCGTCTACCGCGACTTCACTTGGATTCGCCAGCGTCAAACCATTCGGCAATATCTGGCCCGATGTGAAGATCGCCCTTGCCCGTGTAGCCCCGTTGGGTATGAATACCAGCCGCTCGAACGGACCAAACACGGCATGGGTTGCGACATCGCCGTTGCTGTTGATCCCAATGGTACGGCCGCGCCATCCCGAATGCGTCCATGAGTAATTGTTGGAGTCCGGGCTGGACACGGGGCCGTCGCTTGTTAGCAGCGGAGACAGCTTGCCATCCGCAACCCGGTAAACCCTGGATCCTGCTGTAGTGTTCATGGTCAACGCAGCCCATCCGGAGCGGCTGGTGGCCAGGGACCCGGTCGCGGTCATCCTCCCGCCGTCCGGCAACCTTGTTCCCGGCGACACGATCTCCCGGATGCCCCCGGCATCCCATTGCAAGAGCTGGTGGCCCGGCCCG
>CALFYN010000769.1 GCA_937952345.1 uncultured Acidobacteriota bacterium | reverse complement strand
CACGCCGGTGGAGGCTGGTTGCGCCCTTGTGCGGAACGAGCAGGCGCTGCGCGATACCTTCGATCACTCGCCCGCCTATTACCGCTTCGAGGAAGAGGGCGCGCCCATCAACTACTACCAGCTCGGCTTGCAGAATTCCCGAGGCTTCCGCGCCCTCAAGGTATGGACACAGATGAAATCGGCGGGCCGCGAAGGTCTCGTGCGCATGATCGCGCACGACATGGAAATGGCCCGCCAATTCGCCGCCCGAATCGACGCCGAGCCGCTGCTGGAGCGCCTCGCCACCGGGCTCAGCATCGTTGTCTTCCGCTACGTCCCGGAGTCCGGAACGACGGATGAGGAACTGAATCGCATCAACGCCGCCCTGCTCGACCGCATTCAATCCAGCGGCGAACTGTTTCTCTCCAACGCTGTACTCAACGGGAAATTCTGCCTCCGCGCCTGCTTCGTCAACTTTCGCACGATGCCTGCCGATCTGGATGCGATGATGGCTTCCATCGTGCGCCTGGGGCGCGCGTGATATCGTTGTCAATAGATGAGAATCCTCGTCATTGAAGACGAAAAACGTATTGCTGACTTCCTCTCCCGCGGCCTCGAAAGCGCCGGCTATGCCGTCGACGTGGCCCATGACGGACAAAGCGGACTCGACTTTCTACACCAGACCGACTACGACCTGCTCGTGCTCGATTTGAACCTCCCGGACATGGACGGCCTCGATGTTCTTGAGCGCGTGCGCAATCGCAAGGTGTCGCCCCCTGTGCTCATCTTGAGCGCGCGGAACGCAGTGGATGACCGCGTCAAAGGCCTGGAACTTGGCGCGGACGACTACCTCGTCAAGCCCTTTGCCTTCGTGGAACTGCTGGCCCGTGTGCGGGCTCTGCTGCGCCGTGGCCAACCCATTCCGGAACGCCTACAGGTTGGCGACCTCGTCCTCGACTGCATCCGCCGCAAAGTCACCCGTAGCGGACATCCCATCGAACTGGCGCCGAAGGAGTTCAGCATCCTTGAATATATGATGCGCAATCCGGGACGCCCACTCAGCCGCACCATGATCGTGGAACACGTCTGGGACATGGATTACGACGGTCTCACCAACATCGTTGATGTCTACATTCGGCACCTGCGGACGAAGATCGACGAAAACGCCACAACGCGGCTGATTCACACGGTGCGCGGCATCGGCTATATGCTGGACCTGCCCGAACGCGCCGCCGAACGAGCGGAGATCTGACAAGTCCATGGCCAAGCCGAAGCTTTCTTTCCTTCGCGGCCTGCGCTTCCGGCTCACCTTGGCCAACGGCATCTTTCTCGTAGGCCTGCTCGTTTTCCTCGGCTTCTTTTTCCGCGGCGTCCTCGGTCTGATCTTGGACAACCAGATCCAAGCCATCCTCGATGAAGAATGGTACGCCGTCAAAGGCTACCTCATCATCCACCGCGGGGAACCGGAGTGGCGCTACGATCCCGAAGACGATGAGGAGGAACTCATCGTTAAGCGCATGCAGCGCGTGTTTTTCCTCGCCGACGCGAAAGGCAAGCAGATTGCCGCTTCCGATCTGTTCGAGGATCTGGGTGTGCTGCCGGAAAAAGAGGTGCTCACCGCGCTCGAATCCAAGCAGCCCTACTGGCTCGAAAAGCGCTCCTCCACGGGAGAACTGTTCCGCATCCGGGGTGGCGTGTTCGTCGATGACGATAACCGCACCTACTTCGTAGCCATCGGTCACCCCATGGAGTCGAATGAGGCGATTATCGCCGAATTCACGCGCGACTACGTCAGACTCCTGCCGGTGCTCATCCTCAGCGGGTGCCTTCTCGGCTGGCTGATGGCGGGCCGGGCCATCCGCCCCGTGCACGACCTGGCACGCACGGCTGAGCGAGTCTCCGGCGACAACTTGAGCCTGCGCATTCCCGCCCGCGGCTCCGGCGACGAACTCGACAACCTCATTCACACCTTCAACAGCATGGTGGAACGCCTCGAGCAAAGCTTCCTCATGACTCGTCAGTTCAACGCCGACGTGTCTCACGAACTCCGCACGCCGCTGACAGCGATTCGCGGCCAGTTGGAAGTAGCGCTTTTCACGGCCACCACCAAGGAACAGTACCGCGAAGCCATGATCAACGCCCTCGAAGATGTCGAGCGCCTGTCGCAAACCGTGCGCGCCATGCTACTGCTCTCTCAGGCCGAAAGCGGGCAACTCCTGCTGCAACGCGCCGTATTCGACCTCTCCGAAGTGACCAAGGATCTCGTCAGTGAGTTCCAGATTCCCGCCGAAGAAGCACGCGTGGAAGTGCTTTGCGAAGCGCCCAACCCGGCCTTGATTGAGGCGGACCGCATCCAGGTGGAGCGCTTGCTAAACAACCTGCTTTCCAACGCAGTGAAGTACACGCCAAGCGGGGGGAAGGTGACCGCTCGAGTAAAACAGCGTGACATGGAGACCATCCTGGAGGTGGAAGACACCGGCATGGGAATTTCCCCGGATCATCTCCCTCACATCTTCGACCGCTTCTATCGCGTCCCCGGGGCGTCAAAGGAGAAGCAGGGCCTCGGGCTCGGCCTCAGTTTTGTGGCCTGGATCG
>CALFYN010000768.1 GCA_937952345.1 uncultured Acidobacteriota bacterium | reverse complement strand
TGGTTCGCCCTGGCATTCGTATCCATCGGCCTCGAAACCCGATTCATGGACCTCATCCAGATGGAACAGGGCCGCCCCTTCTGGAGCTTCCTCGGCGCTCAGGCCTTCAACGTCGTCTGGACCCTGCTCCTCGCATGGCTCTTCTTCGGCGGCATCCTCTTCCGAGTCCCATCGTTCTAGAGCATTGCCAGCCGCGACTCGGCATCCCCGAAGCGCGGCAGCTTAACCCCCATCCGGTCCATGATCCCCAGATAGAGGCTGCACAGCTTGCGGTTATCATCGCCCGCCTCGAAGTAGTGCAGCGCGCGGCCCGTTTCTAGCTTCCCGCCCAATCCGCCGATGGTCACCACCGGCACCTTCTTGTTGTCGTGCTTCGTGCCCGACCACATATTCGACAGGAACAGCAGGCAACTGCTGTCGAGCACACTGCGTTCGCCTTCGCGCATGCCGTCCAACTTCTGGGCAAGATAGGCAAGCTGGCTCACCTGGTAGTGCACGATCTTCTGATAATCCGGCTCCGTATCGTAATGCGACGCCCCGTGATGCTGCTTGCTCACACCGAGAAACGGATAGTACAGCGCCGAAAGATCGCGCGCCAGAAGCAGCGAGGCCACACGCGTCTTATCGGTCTGAAAGCCCAGGGCGATGATGTCGCACATCAGGCGAATATGGTCGCGGATATCCTCGGGCAACCCGTCCTGCGGGCGCTGCATCGCCGCCAGCGGCCGGCCGGCATCGCGAGCCCGCGCTTCAGCCTTATCCTTGTCCACACGCATGCGCTCGATGCCGCGCTCCACCTCGCGCACGCTGCTCAGATACTCATCCAGCTTCAGCTTGTCCGTGGAACTGATCCTGCCGCTCAGCGCCATGGCATGCTCCTTCACGCGATCGAGCACGCTCGTGTTGCGCAGCCGCCCGCTGTTCTCAAACAGGCTGTCGAAGGCCAGCGACGGATACATCTCGTTGGGCACCGGCGAATCGCTGCTCTGCCACGAAATGTGCGAGCTATAGGCGTTCGAGAAGTTGGTCTCGTGGAAGCCGGTCATGGCGCGCTCGCAGGCCAGCACCATGCTCGGCTGCGGCGTCTCCTGTCCGATGTGATTGGCCAGCACCTGATCCATCGTAATGCCGCCCTGAATGATCGAGCCCTTGCGGATCGGCACGCCCGACAGCATGTTGCCCGTCATCGCGGGATGAATCCCCTGCCCCGTCGCGTATTTGTTGAACAGGCCGTCGATGACGTTGATCTTGGCCTTCAACGGCTCCAGCGGCGCCAGCGATTCACTCAACTCCAGCGAAGCGCCGGAACCCTTCGCCCACCAGCGCCCGGGACTGATCCCCGTGCCCATAAACAGCACCGCGAAGCGTTGCGGCGGCGCAGTCGCCGCGGCAGCCACCGATTCCATCCAAGGCAGTCCCATGGTGACGCCCGCGCCGCGCAGAAACAGTCTGCGGGATAAGTTCCTCATCGCTCTCCTCCCCCGGCAGTCAGCAGTTCGCGGCCGCGCTTGTGAGTGAACTGGCGGCTGGTCACGATATTCTCCACGATGGTTTCCAAACAGCATCCGTTCTTGTCCAGCTTGCCGGCAATCTGATGAATCAGCAAATCGTCGGAAAGCGCCAGGCTGCGCCCCAGCGCATACGCCAGCAGTTTGCCGATGAAGCCGCGCACAAACTGATCCTGGCGGTGCGCGCGGATGTACTGGCGAATCCCCTCTAAGCCTTCACCGTCCACGCCTCCGGGGAACGTGGCGCGCGCATCCACGGCTCGTCCCGCCAGATCGTGCGTGCGCGCCTTGCCCGTCGGATCAAAGCCCTCGAAAGCAAGTCCGAACGAATCGAAGCGCGCGTGACAGGCGGCGCAACTCGGTTCGGCGCGATGCCGCTCCAGCATCTCGCGCAACGGCAGATCCATCTTCGCTTCATCGGCCGGCAACTCCGGAACCACGGGGGGCGGAGGCGGAATCTGCTCGCCCAGAATATTGGTCACCAGCCAGTAGCCGCGCTTCACGGGACTCGTGCGCAGACCCGGCGCGTTCTTCGTCAGGAACACGGCCATCGGCAGCAGACTGCCTCGCCCGTACTGGCCGGCATCGGGCACGCGTACCCAATCGTTGCCACCCGCCGCCGGCATGCCGTAGTGTCGCGCCAACACCGGATTCACGAACGTGTCGCCCGCGTACAGGAAATCGAAAACCGGCCGGTTGCGGCGGAACACGTCCAACAGAAAGCGGATGGGCTCCTCGAACATCGCCTCCCTCAGTTCATCCGTGAATGCGGGGAAGCGTTCGCGGTCCACCGTGCCGATCTGCTCGAAGTCGCGGATGCCCAGCCAGTTGCCTCCGAACTCCACCGCCAGCGCGCGCAGGCGCGGATCCTGCAGCATTCGCCGCGTCTGCGTCTGTAGCACCGCCGGATCACGCAACCGCCCTGCCGCGGCATGGCGCAGCAGTTCCTCATCCGGCATGCTCGACCACAGGAAGTAGCTCAAGCGGCTCGCCAGATCGAAGTCCGTCAGCGGCTGCACGCCGCCGCTGCCTTCCACCATATCGATGCGGTAGCTGAACTTCGGAGAGGTGAGGATCAGAACGAGGGTCTCGCGGATCGCCCCTTCGTGATCAAGGCCGTAACGCTTCCGCGCGTCCTCATAGAACGACAGCAGATCGGCCCGGTCGGCCTGCGACAGCGGACGCCGGTAGGCCCGCGCCGCGAAATCGTAGAGCGCCTGCATGTGGCTCGGCTGCGCTTTGACACGAGCCTCCTTCACCCAGCGAATGCTCACGCTGGCGCGATCAAAGAAATCCTTGACCACCTGTATCGCCACGGCATTTCCCGTCTTCGCGATCTCCAGGTACTCGGCTTCCAGTGCCCGGATTCGCCGCTCGGAGATGATATCCTCCACCTCGATCTCGCGTACCTCGGGCTCGCCGTCCTTGAAGTCGTCGCGTGTCCCGCGCGTTCCCAGCTTGGCGAACTCGACATAGGTGCGGATGTTGATCGAGGCCACAAAGTCCATCTCGCGCCACATGCGGTCGAGCGTGGCCTGCTGCTTCGCATCGAGCAGCAGTTCGTAGAGCGGCTGATCGTCGCGGAAGTAGCCCATCACGTTGTGAAAGCCCGCGCTCAGATAGCGCCCTTCATCCCGGCCCGTCTTGAAGTAGTTCCGCCCCCGCGACTCCCTGTAGAACATATCGGGGAACACGCTGCAGAACCGGCCCCACGCCGCCTCATAGCGAGCCCGCTGGCCCGAAGGAACGAAGAGGTCCGGATCGCCCGGCGCATTCTCCACAAGAATGGTCTTCCCCGGGCCGAACGGGTTCTCCCACTCCGGCTCCACCACATCCGCCTGATTGAACAGCGGCTCGCCTTCCACCTGCAACTGCCGCGCATCGAACTTGCGGCGGTGCGTGGCGTACTGCGTATTCTTCCAGATCAGCAACGGCTGCCAGGCCGCGCCGATAGGGCCCGCGGTGATGTTGATGAACCGCGGTTCCACCTTCTTGCGCACCCCGGCAACGTAAGCTCGCATCTGCTCACATCCCGCGCGTGCGATGCCCGGCTCACCGGCACGCGGCCGCGGCAGGGCGCGCCACAAGGCCTGCAGCTTCACCATCGGGCCCACTGCCTCAGCCGTCTCCAGCGCGGTCCAGACCGTCTGCAGATACTTCGGGCTAACCCCGTGCTGCCGCGCGAGGCCCGCCAGCGTGGCGTTCGGATGCCCCAGCGCGGCGCGATGGCGATAGCGCCACGCGGTCTCGAAGTAATCGGCGAGGTCGATGTTCTGCTGGTGATAGAAGTCAATAATCTGGTGCACGGCGAATTTATCGCGGTCGGTTTCCACCAGCATGGGATGCGGCGCGAAGGCGAATCCATCCTCTTTCAGATACATGTGGTCGGCCACCTGGCGCGCCGCGGCCAGATACTTCTTCAGCAGCGTGGGCGACATGTTGAGGGTCTCGCCGGAGTTGTCGAAGCCGGCCGTATTCGCCGGATCCACGGGAAACTCGCGCGCCGGACGAATGTCCACGCCCGTCAGATCACGGATGGTGTAGTCATACTCGGAGTTGCTCAGACGCCGCGCCAGCACGACGCCCGGATCCCCAGCATTGCGGCGCATCTCCGCGGCCCGCACCGCACGGAACCACGCGACCACGGTCTGACGCTCCCGCGCCTCGGGAAGCGGCGCGCCTTTGGGTGGCATCTCTTCGGCTTCGATGCGCTCCAGTATCTGGCTCCAGCGGCGGCCATCCTGCATCAGCGAAGCCTTGGTGTGAAATCCGCTCAGGGACATCTGTGCGGCCGGCTGCTGCGCGCCGTGACAACTGGTGCAATACTTCTGAAAAAACGGCCGAACGATGATAGTGAACTGGCTATCCAGCGATGCAGCCACACCCTGTTGCGCACGCAGGATGCCCGCATCCAGCGACGCGGCAAGGATGACGAGGATGCTTCTTTGTAGCCGGCGGTTTCGCAGCCCCATAGCCCGATTCAGACTCGATTGTCTGACAGTGGCGAGGTGGCGTCAACTGACACGGGCAGACAGTTCGCGCAGCAACGCCGCGCCGTCGCCACGATAGGCGCTCCCATGCTGGCAGGCAAGCAGTGCCGGTTGCAGGTCCGCAAGTCGCGCCAGAATGGCGGATGTGCTCGTCGCGTGCGCGTAGTAATCCATCATCCCGCGCATCCCCTCGCTGGCCGTCAGCACCTCCGATTCGGTCACCGGCGGCATGTCCGCGCCTGCCTGCGTGAACAGATCCCCGCAGAAGAGCGTCTTCGTCGACACATCGAACAGAACGCCGCAATCCCAGCCATGCGGCACATGCGGCGTGTAGATCCACTGCATGCGCCGGCTGCCAATGGTGAACTCCTCGCCATCAGCCAGCCCGCGTGCGGGCCGCGCAGCAAAGTCGTTGATGGATGTCAGCACCCCGATTTCCGCGCCGAACGGAGTGGCCGCCGGCGCCGCGGCTAGCAGTTCATTCAACGCGCCGAACTCGTCGCCTTCAAAATGCGATCCGCCGATCCAGCGGAGTTTCTCCACCGGCATCACTTTTCCGATCGCCTCCACCGTGAATGGGAACAGCCTCCGATACCCCGTGTGGAACAGCACGGGTTCGTCATCGGCAATCAAGTAGGAATTGAAGGTGAATCCCCCGGGAATTACGTCCAGCGGGGTACTGATGCGATAGACTCCGGCCGCGACTTCGTCAACCCGCGTGCCTGTTTGGGTGTTGGTGATCAATCCGGTTCTCCTCTCAGAAGGCCTGCTAAACCGGATGTGTCGCGAAACGGCCCAGCGTTACACGGGCAGTTTCGATTCGCCCATCAGATACTCATCGATACCGCGAGCCGCCTTGCGTCCTTCGGCGATGGCCCACACCACCAGCGATTGGCCGCGCCGCGTATCGCCCGCCGCGAAGACGCCCGGAAGCGAAGTCATGAACTTCTCATCCGCCGCAACATTGCCGCGGTTGTCGAGCTTCATGCCCTGCTTCTCCAGCGCCTCGATGAGCCCGTTACGCGTGGGGCCCGTGAAACCCATCGCCAGCAGCACCAGGTCGGCGTCAAGCGTGAACTCGCTGCCGGGGATCACCTCGAAGTTCGGCGGCGGTCCCACACGCAGCGCGTGCAGCTTCTTCACGTTCCCCTGATCGTCGCCACTGAAATGCGTCGTCGAAATGCTCCAGTCGCGGATGCCGCCTTCCTCATGCGAGCTCTCGCTGCGCAGCTTCAGCGGCCACAGCGGCCAGGGAGTCACGCCCGCTCGATCCGCCGGAGGCTTCGGCATGATTTCGAACTGGTGAATCGACTTGGCCTTGTGGCGGTGCGAAGTGCCCAGGCAATCGGCGCCCGTATCGCCGCCGCCGATGATGATGACGTTCTTGTCCGTGGCCAGAATCGGCTCGCTCAACCGCGTCGGGTCAGCAACGATATCCGCATCGCCGGCGTTGCGCTTGTTCTGCTGCGGCAGGAAATCCATGGCGTAATGGATGCCATTCAGATGCCGCCCGGGCACGTTCAGATTGCGCGGCGCCTCGGCGCCAATCGCGATCAGCACCGCATCGTAATCCTTGCGCAGATCCTCAATCGGAATCGCGGTTCCCAC
>CALFYN010000767.1 GCA_937952345.1 uncultured Acidobacteriota bacterium | reverse complement strand
GCGGCGGAAAAGGAGCTTCAGGGAAACATCGTAGTCGTGAGCCACCTGCTCATATGAGAGCATAAGACGGGTCGTATTGGTGATGAAGCTGTATCTTTATTACATTGGGAAGGCTCGCGATGAGCATGCCAACGGGATGGCGGCGGAGTTTGTGAAGAGGACGTCGCGGTGGGTCTCGTGCGAGATGCGGGAGATCGATCCGCGGCGGTTCGATTTGTTTGCGCGGCACGGGGCGGCGTGGAAGGTGTTTCTGGATCCGGCGGGGCGGACGATGGATTCGGCGCGGTTTGCGGCGGCGATGCGGAAGGTGGAGGACGAGGGGCGGGATGTGGTGTTTCTGCTGGGTGGTCACGACGGGCTACCAGGGGAGTGGCGGCCGCGGGCGGACCTGTTGCTTTCGTTGTCGGCGATGACGTTTCCGCATGAACTGGCGCGGGCGATGCTGGCGGAGCAGATCTACCGGGCGTTCGCCACGTTGCGGGGGCATCCGTACCCGCGCTAACGTGAGTAATGGCCGATTCTTAGGGCCATCTCCACACAATGGCTTGGTTTACCCGCAAAAGTCCCGGTGTCGTTCCGCAGCCGGAAGGCGACCGTTCCGTGAAGACGGAAGGGTTGTGGCAGAAATGCGATTCGTGCAGCCAGATCATCTGGCGCAAGGCGCTGGACGAAACGATGCAGTGTTGCCCGAAGTGCGGGCACCATTTCAAGATCGACGCGACGGGCCGTTTGAAGCTGCTTTTCGATGGGGCGTTTGAGGAATTGGACGGGCGGCTGGTATCCACCGATCCGCTGGAGTTCGTCGATTCGAAGCCCTACAAGAAGCGCCTGGCGGACATGCAACAGGCGGTGCAGCAGAAAGACGCGCTGATTTCGGCGGAGGGGAAGTTGCACGGGCGGACGGTGGTGATCTGCGCCTGTGAACTGAAGTTCATCGGCGGGAGCATGGGCGCGGTGATGGGGGAGAAGATCACGCGGGCGATTGAGCGGTGCATCGCCAATAAGACCCCGCTGATTATCGTCAGTGCGTCGGGCGGCGCGCGCATGCAGGAAGGCGCCATCAGCCTGATGCAACTGGCGAAGATCTCGGCGGCGCTGATGCGGCTGGACGATGTGAAGGTACCGTACATCAGTGTGCTCACCGATCCGACGACGGGCGGCGTGACGGCGAGTTTCGCAATGCTCGGGGATTTGAATATCGCCGAACCGGGGGCGTTGATCGGATTTGCGGGGCCGCGGGTGATTGAGCAGACCATTCGGCAGAAGCTGCCGGAAGGATTTCAACGCTCGGAGTTTCTGTTGCAGCACGGGTTTCTGGATGCCGTGGTGAAGCGGGCGGAGATGAAGGATTACATCGCCAAGTCGCTCGAGTTTTTCTGCGGACCGGCGGTATGACCGCGCTGTTGTTGCTGGCCGCGCTGACGGCGCAGGCGGCGGATTTCGATGTGCTGATTCGCGGGGCGCGGATCATCGATGGAACGGGGAATCCTTGGTACCGCGGGGATATCGGGGTACGGAACGGGTCCATTGCGGCGGTGGGGAATTTGGCGGGGCGATCGGCGCACCGGGTCATTGATGCGGCTGGCCGGGTGGCGGCTCCTGGTTTCATCGATGTGCACACGCATATCGAAGGCGGCGTGGAGAAGGTGCCGCGCGGGGATAACTACCTGGCCGATGGCGTGACTTCGGTGGTGACGGGCAATTGCGGCGGATCGGCGTTTCCGCTGTGGGAGTGGTTTGGGGAGCTGGAGGCGCGCGGGATCGGGTTGAATGTCGCGGCGCTGATCGGGCACAATACGGTGCGGCGGGAAGTGATGGGGACGGCGAATCGCGCGCCGACGGCCGAGGAACTGGCGGCGATGCAGGGGCTGATCGCACAGTCGATGCAGGAAGGCGCGGTGGGGATGTCGACGGGGTTGATCTACATCCCGGGCACGTATTCCAACAGCGACGAAGTGGTGGCGTTGGCGAAGGTGGCGGGGAAGTATAGCGGCGTATATGCATCGCATATGCGCGATGAAGGGGCGAAGGTGCTGGAGGCGATCGAGGAAGCCGTGCGCGCGGGCCGCGAGGCGGGGGCGCGGGTGCAGTTGTCGCATTTCAAGATCGACAACAAGAAGCTGTGGGGGAGTTCGACGAAGTCACTGGCGTTGGTAGAGAAGTATCGAACGGAAGGCGTGGATGTGGTGATCGACCAGTATCCCTATGACCGTTCGTCGACGAATCTGGGGATTACGCTGCCTTCGTGGGCGCTGGCCGATGGCCGCGACGCGGTCCGGGAGCGGCTGACGAGTCCAGAGACGCGGAAGCGGGTGATGGCGGAGATGGAGCAGAAGCTGCGAGATCTGGGGCACGAGGACTACTCCTATGCCACGGTGGCCGGGTTCAAGCCGAATCCGGCGTACGAGGGCAAAAACATTTCCGAGATTAATGTTTTGCGCGGGCGGGAAAAGACGGTGGCTGCCGAGATCGAGACGATTCTCGAGTTGCAGTTGGAAGGCGGGGCGCAGATGGTGTACCACTCGATGGGGATGGAAGATGTGGAGCGCATCATGCGCTATCCGCATACCGCGGTGGCGAGCGATGGAGGCGTGCGCGAGTTCGGGGTGGGGATGCCGCATCCGCGTTCCTATGGGACGAATGCGCGCGTGCTGGCGGAGTTTGTGCGGCGGCGGAAGGTGCTGACTCTGGAGGATGCCATCCGGCGGATGACGTCGCTGCCGGCGCGGACATTCGCCCTGCGTGACCGCGGATTGCTGCGCGAGGGGTTTGCGGCGGATATTCTGCTGTTCGATCCGGAGCGGGTGGAGGACAAAGCAACGTTCGCCAATCCGCATCAATACACGGTGGGGTTTGACTGGGTGTTGGTGAACGGCGTGCCGGTGATTGCCGACGGGCAGTTTCAGGACGCGCTGCCGGGGATTGTGCTGCGGCATCGCAACGAATAAATCATGATTACGTTTACCGGCGCGGGGAAGCGCTTTGCACATAAGGTACTGTTTGAGGAGTTGAACTGGCTTCTTGCGCCGAAGGACCGGGTGGGGATCGTGGGCGGCAATGGAACGGGGAAATCGACGCTGCTGAAGATCCTGGCGGGGCTGGAGACGCTCGATCACGGCGAGATGAACGTGACGAAAGGGCTGCGGATCGGGTATCTGCCGCAGGAGGGATTGACGCTGCGCGGGCGCACGGTGTTCGACGAATGCCTGTCGGTGTTCGATTCGCTGAAGGAGATCGAGAAAGAGATGGAGGCGCTGCTCCATCAGATGAGCGATCTGGCGGAATCCTCGGCGGAGTATGAAGCGGCGGCGGAGCGCTATCACCGGCTGGATACGGAGTTCCACGCGCGCGAGGGGTACACGGTGGAGTCGCAGGTGGGAACGGTGCTGTCGGGGTTGGGGTTCGGGAAGGAAGACTGGCGGCGGTACACCGATGAGTTTTCCGGGGGCTGGCAGATGCGGATCGCGCTGGCGAAACTGCTGCTGGAGAAGCCGAATCTGCTGCTGCTGGACGAGCCGACGAATCACCTGGATCTGGAGGCGCGCAACTGGCTGGAGGAATATCTGCATGATTATCCCTTTGCCTTTGTGCTGATCTCGCATGACCGGTATTTTCTCGATGTTACGGTGAAGGAGTTGATTGAGGTCTGGAATAAGCGGGTGTGGTTTTATCCGGGGAACTACACGAAGTACCTGCAGTTGAAGCAGGAGCGGCAGGATCATCTGAAAGCACAGGCGCGCAATCAGAATGAACGCATCGAGCAACTGGAGGCGTTCATTTCGCGGTTCCGGGCGCAGGCGACGAAGGCCAAGCAGGTGCAGAGCCGGATCAAGGAACTGGAGAAAATCGAGCGGATTGAATTGCCGCCGGAAGAGGCGACGATTCACTTTTCGTTTCCGCAGCCGAAGGCGAGCGGGCGCGTGGTGGCGGAGTTCAAGAACGTTTCCAAGGCCTATGGCGAGAAGCGGGTTTTGGAGAATATCAACTTCCTGGTGGAACGCGGGGACCGGATTGCGCTGGTGGGGCATAACGGGGCGGGGAAGTCGACGCTGATTAAATTATTGGCGGGGGCGGAGCCGCTCACGGCCGGCGATTATACGATCGGGCATAACGTCGAACCGGATTACTTTGCGCAGGACCAGTATCAGGAACTGGACCCG
>CALFYN010000766.1 GCA_937952345.1 uncultured Acidobacteriota bacterium | reverse complement strand
CGCAGTATCACGCGGAGTTGGATCCGGCGACCTATGGGTTGACGCTGTGGGATCTGGACCGCGAATTTCTCACCGGCACGCTGGGGCGTGCGATGGGCGAGGACGGGCCGGAGTACGCCACGCTGCGGGAGATTCTGGAAACGCTGCGCAACACCTATTGCGGCAAGATCAGTTGCGAGTACATGAACATCCAGCATCCGGAGCAGAAGCGCTGGCTGCAGCAGCACATGGAGCCGCAGTCGAACAGTTGGCCGTTGGATGAGATTACGCGGCGGCGCGCCTTGCAGGAGTTGATGGAAGCCGAGGCGTTCGAGCATTTTCTGCACTCGCGGTTCCGGGGGCAGAAGCGGTTTGCGCTGGAGGGTTCGGAATCGGCGACAGTGATTCTGGATTCGGTGCTGTCGCATTGCGCCAATCGCGGGGCGGCGGAAGCGGTGATCGGGATGGCGCACCGCGGCAGGCTGACGGTGCTGGCGAACCTGGTCGGGAAGCCGCTGACGCAGATCTTTTCGGCGTTTGAAGGCGATCTGGATCCGGATGCCACGCAGGGTTCGGGCGATGTGAAATATCACCTGGGCGCGACGGGGACGCACGTTTCGGCGACTGGGCAGGAGATCAAGGTTTCGGTGTCGCCCAATCCGAGCCACCTGGAAGCAGTGAATCCGGTGGTGGAAGGGATCGTGCGGCCGAAGCAGGACCGGTTGGGCGATGTGAACCGCGAGCGGGGGATTCCGATTCTGGTGCACGGCGAGGCGGCGTTCGCCGGGCAGGGCGTGGTGGCGGAAACATTGAATCTGTCGCAATTGGAAGGCTACTGCACGGGCGGCACGATTCACCTGATCATCAACAATCAGATCGGCTTCACGACGAACCCTTACGAATCGCGCTCGACGCATTACTGTACGGATGTGGCGCGCACGGTGCAGGCTCCGATTTTCCATGTCAATGGCGATGATCCGGAAGCATGTGTCCGGGCGGCGGAACTGGCGTTCGAGTACCGGCAGGCGTTCAAGAAAGACGTCGTGATCGACATGTTCTGCTATCGCCGGCACGGGCACAACGAGGGCGACGATCCGAACTATACGCAGCCGGTGATGTATCGCAAGATCAAGCAGCAGCCTTCGGTGGCGACGCAGTATGCCGAGAAATTGCGGCGAGAGAAGGTGGTCACGGCGGAGGAGATCGAAGAGATTCGCAAGGCGTATCATTCGAAGCTGACCGCGGCCTACGATGAAGCGCAGCGGCCCGAGGTAACGTACGAAGTGCAGGACATCGGCGATTTGCAAGTCGATATTCCGCTAACGGACGGGGCGAGCACGGCAGCGCCGGAGGAGACCATCCGGCGTGCGGTGATGGGGATGACATCGGTGCCGGCCGACTTCCACCTGCACCCGAAGCTGCGCAACTTTTTCGATAAGCGGCGCGAGGTGTTGAATGGCGCGCCGATGGATTGGGCGACGGCGGAAGCGATCGCGTTCGGGACGCTGCTGCTGGAAGGGATTCCGGTGCGGCTGAGCGGACAGGACAGCGCGCGCGGCACGTTCAGCCAGCGCCACCTGGAAGTGTATGACGTGGAGAACGGGGCGCAGCATACTCCGATGCGCCACCTGGATCCGGGGCAGGCACGGTTCGACGTGATCGACAGCTCATTGAGCGAATTCGCGGTGATGGGTTTCGAGTTCGGATATAGCATTGGCGATCCGACGACGCTGGTGATGTGGGAAGCGCAGTTCGGCGATTTCGCCAACGGGGCGCAGATCATGATTGACCAGTTCATTTCTTCCGCGGAATCGAAGTGGGGGCAACCAAGCGGGCTTGTGCTGCTGCTGCCGCATGGCTACGAAGGACAGGGTCCGGAACATTCGAGCGCGCGGTTGGAGCGCTTCCTGGTGCTGTGCGCGGAGAACAACATGCAGGTTGCCTACTGCACCACTCCGGCGCAGTACTTCCACTTGCTGCGGCGGCAGATGCTGGGCGGGCACGACAAGCGCGGGATGCGCAAGCCGCTGATCGTGATGACGCCGAAGAGCATGCTGCGGCATCCGCGGGCGGTTTCGTACCTGCCGGAATTGACTTCGGGCGTGTTCCGCGAGGTGATCGGCGACGATGTGCCGGAAGGCGCAGTGCAGCGAATTGTGTTCTGTACAGGAAAGCTGTACTGGGAGCTTTTGGCGGCGCGCGAGGAAAAGCAGGCCAATCACGTGGCGATTGTGCGGCTGGAGCAGATGTATCCGTTTCCGGCCGAGCAGGTGGAGGAGCAACTGCAGCGCTATGCGTCCACGGCGGAAGTGGTTTGGGCGCAGGAAGAACCTCGCAATATGGGCGCATGGCGATTTTTACGCGAGAATCTGGATCCGCTTCTGGAGGCTTCGAAACGGCGGCTGCGCTACGCCGGACGCAAGGAAAGCGCGAGCCCGGCGACGGGATCGAGCAAGCGGCATGCGCAGGAGCAGGCGGAGCTGATCGAAGAAGCGATCTCCGCGGTACCGCCGGCGCGGAAGCCGACAGCCGTCCGCCGCAAGGTGAAAGCCGGCACGCTGTAAACATCACGGTGCACGATGCCCATCCCACGCAAGGAAACGCTTTGGGTGGGATGCGGATCGTTTGCGGCAGTATACCTGTTTTTCCTCGAGTATTTATGGCCGCTGCGGCGGGTGCACCTGTTTTCCGATATTGAGGGCTACCACTGGCCGCTGCTGAGCTATGCCTATCAATCGCTGCGCGAGGGGCGGTTTCCGCAGTGGGATAACAGCATCTATTGCGGAATCAGTTTCGTTGGCAATCCACAAGCGGCGTTGTTCTATCCTCCAAACTGGCTGCTGTTCGCGATGACGTGGCCGCGGCGGGCCATTTCGTTCGTGACATTCGAATTCGTGGATGCGCTCCATTTCTGGGCGGCGCTGCTGCTGGTGTACCTGTGGTTCCGCGGTCGCGGCAATCGAGTGGTGACGGCGCTGGTGTGCGGGCTTTGCTATTCCTTCGGCGGATACGCGATGGGGGACATCCAGCATTTGGGCGCGACCAATGCGTACACGTGGTTTCCGCTGGGTTTGTGGGGGATTGAGCAGGCTTCACGAAGCGGCGGATACCGGCCGTTATGGAAACTGGTGGTGGCATCGGCGTTGGCATTTCTGGCGGGGTATCCGCCGGAGTGGGCGGTGCTGGCGGTTTGCGCGGTGACGTACGCGCTATGCCTTCCGAATCGCTGGCGACTGGCTGCGGCCACGGTGGGCGCACTGCTTGTATCGTTGGGTGTTTGCGCAGTGCAGTTGCTGCCGGCGCTGGAGGCATCGAAGCTGAAGGTGGCGGCGAAGTATTACGGCGATCCGTTGCCATGGGTGCTGTTCAGCAATTTGTTTCTGCCGAATCGTTTTGATCAGAGCCGCGCGGTGCCGATGGGTCCGGGGGAGGAGCAGTATCTCTATATCGGGGCGGCGGGATTGTTTGCGTTGGGGTGGCTGGTGGTTTCGCGGCGTTGGCGCGCGGCGCTTCCCGGCATCGCGATTGCCGGTGTGTGTGTGTGGATCATGCGGAATCCGTTTGGATGGACCGGTGCTTTGCTGGATGCGCTGCCGCGGTTCACGGAGATTGTGCGGGGGTGGAATTTTCTCGCCGGCCTTGCGCTGGCGGCGACGATGTTGACGGGGGCGGCGATGGAGGATGTGCTGGCGCGGCGGTGGAAGGCGCGTGGTGCATTGGCTGCCGCGGGGGCGTGCCTGCTGTGGTGCGGATGGCTGTGGTATGTGTGCATACCCGGTGGGCGTGATTTTGGGGTGGGTTGGATGAGTGCGCTGGAAGCGGGGGGCAGCGTGGCGTTGTTTTGCGCGCTGCTGTTCGCGATGCCTGCACGGCGCGTGATGGCGAGTGCCGCGCTGGTGCTGCTGGTGTACACGGAGTTCAAGGTGTATGGAACCAACCGGCGATTCAGCGCCACGGATGAAGATGTGGACCGCTTCTTTGCGGCGGACGCGCGTACGGGCGGCGCGGGGATGATCGGACTGGATGATGCGGTGTACCGTGAACTGCGCAAGAACCGGCACTATCGCATTGCGCTACTCGACAGCATTGTGCACGACGACATGCGCCACTACATGCTGGCGACGCCGCAGGGTCTGGATCCGATGCTGCCGGATCAATACCGGCGGGAAGTGGAGCGCTATGTCGCGTTTCATTCGGACCGGGAGTTTTGGCCGGACCCATTCAATGAGGAATCGATGCGGCAACTGGCGGTCCGGTATGTGGTGCTTCCGCAGTCGCATGAGGCCTATGCGAAACTGCGCGGCGATGCGCGGTTCCGGCTGATGGAGCCTTCCGGCAGTTTCTACCACGCGTTTGAGTATTTGGGTGCGCGGGCGATTGTGGAGATGGAGAAGGGAACGGTGAGGCCGGTGAAATGGACGCCGGAGCGGCGTGTGGTGGAGGTGGATGCAGCGGAGGATGGAACGCTGGTGTTCCACGAGCAATTCGCAGCGGGGTGGACGGCCACGGTGGATGGCGCGCCGGTGGCGGTTGAGCGGCACGGGTTGGCGTTTCAAAAGATCCGCATGCCGGCGGGGAAGCATGCGGTGCAGTTCACGTATCGCTCGCCGGCGTTGTTGTGGGGAGCCTTGGTGTCGCTGGGGTGTGTGATTGCGTTGTTATTCGCCGCTGGTCGTTCGGGGGCGGCGTTCGGGCTGCGGTTTCGGTAGTGGCTTGCGGGGGATCATCTCCTCGCGCATGGCGGTGTGATAGACGAAGGAAGCCATGATGGCCGCGGCTTGCATGAGGTCGCCTTTGGAGACGTGATCGTAGACGTCCATGTTCGAATGATGCGTGCGCGTGCCGTATTCCAGGGGTTCCTGGATGAATTGAAACGCGGGGATGCCGACGGCGTCGAAGGAGAGATGATCGGTGCCGCTGGTGTTGCGAATGCCGAGCGCTTTCGCGCCGAGATCGGCGAAGGGCTCCATCCACGCTTTGAAAATGGGGCGCACCATGTCGTTGCCCTGCAGATAGACGCCGCGGATCTTGCCGCTGCCGTTGTCGAGGTTGTAGTAGGCCGAGACTTTGCCGTGCTCGGTGGTCAATTGCATCTTGGCGGGATCGGCGAAGTGCTCCTTCACGTAGGCCTTCGATCCGAGGAGGCCTTGCTCTTCGCCGCTCCAGAGCACCATGCGGACCGTACGGTCCATGTTGAGGTTGAGCGATTTCAGGATGCGCATGACTTCGATGGCGACGGCGCTGCCGGCGGCGTTGTCGGTGGCTCCGGTGCCGCCCTGCCAGGAATCGAGGTGGGCGCCAATCATGACGATTTCATCTTTGCGGCGGCCGCCGGGGATTTCGGCGACGACGTTCCAGGAGTCCTGATTTTCCTCGATGCTTCGCGCTTGTACATCCAATTCGAGTTTGACGGGGATCTTCTTTTCGAGCAGGCGCAGGATGCGGTTGTAGTGTTCGGGGGTGAGGGCGATCATCGCCGGGGGCGCGGGATTCTTCAGCTCATTGCTGCCGCCGGAGGAAGCGAATACGGTGCCGCCATCGGCGGAGGTGCCGGTGACAATGGCCGCGAGCACGCCTTCCTGCCTGAGGAACGCAGCGCGCTTGGAGCGGAATTGGCGCAGTTCGTCCATGTTGCGAAAGTTGTTGGGCAGCGGGCGGCGCGTGGGATCGGTGCCTGGTTCGGGGGCGGTTTCGAGCGCGGCGAGATCGGTGTCGGAATGGCGGCGGGCGAGCGCGTTAAAGATGAGCGGGGTCTCGCGCGGTTCGTCGATGAGAACGATTTTGCCTTTCAGCTTGCCTTTGTGTTTTTCGAGGTCCGCGGGGGATTTCAGGACGGCGTACACTGGTTCGCCCGTGACGGGGCCGTTGGTGCCGTTCGACCAGACGAGCGGGAATCCGATGAGGGGCGAGTAGGCGGGCTCCAACAAGTGGGCCGAGAATTTTGTGTACTCCCAGCCGCGGCCGAATGGTCCCCATTTTTCGAGGTGCGGGTTGGCGAGGCCGATTTCACCGGCTCGCTTGACCACCCAGTCGGCGGCTTTCCTGTAGCCCGAAGAGCCGGTGACGCGCGGTCCATTCACGTCGGTGAGATAGAAAAGGTGATCCGTCAGCTTGGAACTTTGGAGCGCTTCGGCACGAATGCGGTGGACGACGGAGAGATCCACCTTCTCTTCGGCTGATAGCACCGCCACGCTCAGCGCGGCAACGAGAAAACCGGCCCGCAAATGCATCGTGAGTGTCAGAATAGCAACACGCGAACCATCGAACAAACGTTAGAATCGAAGGAAGCGTGCGCATTACGATTTCCAAGGAGAACTATCTCAAGGCCATCGCCGAGGCCGAGAGCGAGGGGCAGACAGTGATTGCGGCCACTTTGGCTCGATGGCTGAACGTGTCGCCGCCGGCGGTGACGATGGCCATTAAGCGCCTGAAGCGGGACAACTGCATCGAGGTGGATGCCGACGGGCAGATCACGCTCACCAAGGACGGCCGCGATATTGCCACGCGGTTGCTGAATCGCCATCATCTGATCGAGCGCATGCTGACCGAGATCTTCGGCATGGAATGGTACAAGGTTCACGAAGAGGCCGAGCAGTTGGAGCATGCGGTGTCGGAAGATTTCGAGCGGCGGCTGGTGGAACGGCTGGGTGAAGGCGGCGTGTGCCCGCACGGGAATGTGATTGGGCTGGATACTCCGGAGGAGCGGCGCAAGCGGGGGTGGATGCCGCTGGGAGATCTGGATAAGGATCATCAGGCGCGCGTGGTGAGTGTGTTTGAACGCGACCGGCAGTTGCTGGAGTATTTCGATGGTTTGGGCATCCGGCCGGGGGCCAGCTTGCAGATGCTCAGCCAGAATTACGATGACACGATTACCTTGTCGATTGATGGCCGCTCCGTGCCTTTGGGCAGAGGCGCTGCCAATAAGGTTTGGGTAGAACCGGCGGAATAGGAGGATCAAATGAAGCTTCGGATCGGCCTGATGGCCCTCTCCGCGCTGTTGTGCACCTCGGCAGTGGCACAAGAGAACAAGGATCGCAAGACTGTCCGCGGCAAGCGGATGGAGAAGCAGCAGAAGCGCATCAAGGAAGGCGTACAGGAGGGAAGCCTCACCAAGCGCGAAGCGGTGAAACTGGAGGCGAAGGAAGCCGAGCTTGCCAAGGAGGCGCGAAAGGATCGCAAGGATGGCGGCGGCATGACGGCGAAGGAGAAGGCCAAGATCAACGCCAAGCAGAACAAATTGAGCCAGGAGATCTACAAGGAAAAGCACGACGCGCAGACCAAGAAGAAGTAAGTGCGGCCGATCGCTCTTATCACTGGTGCATCCTCCGGCATTGGCGCGGAGTTTGCGAAGCAGCTTGCGGCACGGGGTTACGATCTGATTCTCGTGGCGCGCCGTGCGGAACGCCTGGCGAATCTGGCGGCAGCGTTGCCTGCCGAGTGTGAAGCGCTGCCCGCCGACCTGAGTGATGGACACGATGTGGGACGGGTGGCCGAGAGGCTGCGCGATGAGCCGCGGTTGGAAATGCTGGTGAACAACGCCGGCTTCGGCACGAAGGGCCGATTTTGGGAGGCGCCGTTAGACACGCAACGCGGCATGCATGCACTGCATGTGAACGCCACGGTGGATCTGACGCACGCGGCGCTCGCGAACATGGTTGCTCGCGGCAGGGGTGCGGTGATTAATGTGGCCTCGGTGGCGGCGTTTTCGCGCAGCCAATCGAACGTGAGTTACTGCGCTACGAAAGCGTGGATGCTGGCGTTCACCGAAGGGCTGGCTCTGGAGTTGCGGGGCAGCGGCTCGGCGGTGCGCGTGCAGGCGTTGTGTCCGGGATTCACGTATTCGGAGTTTCACGACACGATGGGAGTTTCGCGCGAGCGCATTCCGCGGGCGTTGTGGATGAGCGCTGAGGACGTGGTGGGAGAATCGCTGCGCGGGCTGGATGCGGATCGTGTGGTGGTGATTCCAGGGTGGAAGTACCGGCTGTTTGTGTCGGTGTTCCGGCGGTTGCCGCACGCGGTACAGATGGCGCTGCAACAGCGAGCGCCGCATACGCGGGGAAGAGTGTAGTGTGAAGAGATGACCGGGTTGGCGTTGCTGTTGGTTACGTTCGGTGTCGGCTTGCAGGCAGAGCCTGTGTTCTCGCACAAGACGCATGCGCCGCTGCGGATGGCGTGCACGAATTGCCACGCGGGCGCCGAAGCAAAGGAACGCGCCGGCTTCCCGGCATTGACGCAGTGCCAGGGTTGCCACAAGGATTGGAGCGCGAAGATCCCGTCACAGCGCGTCTACAAGGTGCGCGACTTTGTGTTCTTCAGCCATGCGGCGCATGCGCAGAAGGCCGTGTGCGCCGATTGCCACGGAGACATGTGGCAGCAGGCCACGGTGAAGATGTTTCGTCCCGTGACGATGATTGCCTGCGTGGAATGCCACAAGGAGAGGAAGGCGACCGAGGTCTGCAATTCCTGCCACGAATTGGGGCAGTGAAAGAGCGACCGTTCAATGTTTCGCGGAACCTGTGCGCGTTGCCCCATCCGAAAGAAAGATTGCCTGGCTATCGACCGCAGGTTCCTGTTCCGCCGCACGTAGCGTGTAGGCGCCGCCGGCATCCATTCGGCGGGCGTTGACGTTGTCGCGC
>CALFYN010000765.1 GCA_937952345.1 uncultured Acidobacteriota bacterium | reverse complement strand
GTTGGCGACGTTCGCGCAGGCGATCAGCAGGACGAGTCCGACCATGCACATGAGTACGATGAGGGCGGTGGAGAAGCTGTTGCGCAAGCGCGAATAGCCGGTCATGGCTTTGTCGACGTGGAGGGTTCCCTGCATGAAGCGGTCGCGCTGATAGGCGGACCAGCGGGCGGCGGCGGGGAGCGTCATCTCATAGCGGCGGATTTGCGTAAACAGGCCCTGCATGGGCGCGGCGGCTGATTCGACGGTATAGCCGGGCTTCAAGCGGGCGAAGACCTGGACCCAGCGGCTACGGCGGTCGTCGGGCTGGAACCATGTCCATTCGGGGAGCATGGCCTTGACCATCATGATGGGGACGCGGATATGCGGTGAGCGCGCGGGATCGAGCCCGTCGAAGCCTGGTGCGGAGACACCGACGATGGTCATTGGGTAGTTATTGACGAGGATCTTTTTCCCGATGATTGCGGTGTCGCGCCCGAATCGAGTGACCCAATAATCGTGGCTCAAGACCACCACGGGGTGGCCCATGAAGGTGCGGTCGTCTTCTTTCGATGAGAAGAGGCGGCCCGCGGCGGGCTTGACGCCGAGCATGGTGAAGTAATTGCCGGAGACCACTTCGGCATCGACTCGTTCGGTTGTGTTGTCGACGCTGATGGATGTTGGGACGAGGCGGCGGCAGATGACTTCGGAGAAGGGCTCGGCCTTTTCCTGGAAGTCCTGATAGATGGGGTAGGAATGCATGCGGTCGCCCATGTTGTTGCCGTTGTGCGCGCCGCGCTGGAAGAGCATGACGAGTTGCTCGGGGTTGCGGACGGGCAACTGGCGGAGCATCAACTGATCCATAATCGTGAAGATTGCGGTATTGGCTCCGATTCCTAATGCCAGCGACAGGATGGCCACCGCGGCGAAGAGGGGATTGCGACGGATCCCGCGCATAGCGAAGCGGAGGTCGGGTAGCAGATTGCCCATACCAGGCTTATACGGAGATTCGTGTCGACGGTTCCGGTAAAATTTTGCGCTGGATCAGCGTTTGGCGGCGGCGAGCTTGCGGAACAGATCGTTGAAGATTTCGTCGCGATTGCAATCGGTGGCGACGCGGACGGGATGACGGCCGGGCTGCGGAGCGCGGTATTTGAAATCGGCGGTGAGATGGGGGCTGGGCACGACTTTTGAAGGCACCCACTTGGGGTTGACCAGCCAGGCGACGGCGGAGATATCCCAGATGACCTTGGAATAGGCGAAGGTTTGAGGCTTCGATTTCCACTCGGCGTATTTGATGAACTCCTGATGGAGGTATTCGGCCAAGGGGGACTTGCCGGCGAGGAAGTATTTCACTTCGTGGGTTGTGGTGCGGAGATGCTCGGAAACATTTTGGGTAGGAATGTTTACAAGTGCAACGCCGGAGTCGTGGAGGACGCGGGAGGCGTGAAGATCCTGGAAGAGGTTGAACTCGCGGGCGGTGGGCCAGTCGTAGGGCTGGCCGCCGAGCCAGACGACGACAATGCGGTCGAGGATCTTGGGCTCCATGAGGATGGCGGAGGAGACATTGGTGGGAGCGCCGACGGTGATGACGTAGAGGGGAGCGTTGCGGGATTGGAGGGCGCGTTCGATGAGATTGCGGGCGGCGGGGCTATCGACGGGCTTGTTGGCGGCGGGCAGGAAAGATGAAGAGCCCTGGTAGGCGAAGTTGCGCGGGGCGCGGCCGAGGCGATCGAGGAGGCGCAGAATCTCTTCGTAGCTTTTCTGCATGCCATCGCCGGCCGACTGGGAACGCTCGTTGTGAAACGGTGCGGCGTAGACGGCGTGGACGCGCATCTTTTCGGTGGAGAGCAAGGCGTAGGGGACAGCGAACTGATCGTCGATTTCGTTGTAGGTATCGGAGTCAACGACGGCATCGATGATGCCGGAGGGAGGTTCGAGGCGGGCGGTGAGAGCCGCATGCGGGGATTGCGCCGATAGCGTGGCGGCGGCGAGGGCGGGCGTGAAGTCGCGGCGTCTCATGCGGTGCCGCTCTTTCTGGCCTTGGGCTGCTCTTCGGTGGTGGCGGTATCGGCGGGTTTCTTGAGCGCGGCGAGGCTGGCTTTCAAGGCGTCCATGATGTCGATGACCTTGACCTGTTGGGCTTCGGCGGGGGCGACGACTTCCTGGCCGGCGATCTTGGCGTCGATCATGGCGCGGAGGTTCTCGCGATAGCTGTCCTTGTACTTGCCGGGCTCGAATTTGGCGGCGAGAGCTTCGACGAGCATCATGGCCATGTTGAGTTCTTTTTCCTGCACGGCGCTGGTGTCGGCGTTGTAGGACTCGGTCTTGCGAATTTCGTCCTCGAAGTACATGGTGTGGAGGGTGATTCCCTGCCCTGACGGACGGAGGACGACGATGTGTTCGCGGTTGTGCATGGCGATGCGGGCGACGGCGACGTATCCGCTGCGTTTGAGGGCTTCGAGGAGGAGCGAGTATGGCTTTTCGCCGGCCTCTTCGGGGGCCATGTAGTAGGACTTTTCGTAGAAGACGGGATCGACTTCGGCTTCGCGGACGAATTCGAGGATCTCCATGATCTTGGCCGTTTTGGGGGCCATTTTCTTGATCTCGTCGTCTTCGACAACGACGTAGCGGTCCTTTTCGTATTCGTAGCCTTTGACGATGTCGCTACGGGTAAGTTCGACGTCTTCGGCGGCGCAGAAGAGCTTCTGTTTGACGCGGGAATGGTCGGTTTTGTGGAGCTGGTTGAAGCTGATGGTTTCGGCGCGCGCGGCGGTGAAGAGCTTGATGGGAAGAGAAACCAATCCGAATGTCAGATGGCCTTTCCACACGGTGGCTGCCATGGAACACCTCCAGAACTAACAAGGATACTTTACTTGGCTTCGGCGGCGATGATCTCACCGTCTTTGATGCCGGAGTGGACCGCGACTTCGACGTGGTTGGCGAGGCCGAGTTCGAGATCGCGCCGGCGCCATTCGCCGCCGTCCTGTGCCAAGGCGTGTGGTTTGCCTTCGGAATCGCGGAAGACGCATTCGAGAGGGACGACAACGGTATTTTCCTCGCGTTCGAGGAGGATGTCGGCGCTGGCGGTGAGGTTGGGGATAACACGCTCATCGCGGGCTTCCATTTCGATGCGAAGGGGGACGGTGCGAACGTACTGGGGGCGCTGTCCGGAAGGGCTGGTGACGGCTCCGACGGAGACGACACGGGCGGGGAGTTGGAGGTCGGGGTAGGCGTCGAAGTTCACTTTGGCGGCGGCGCCAATGCGGACCAGTTCGGCATCGACCTGGTTGACGACGGCATGCATGACGATGGAACTGGTGTCGGTGATTTCGGCGAAGGTCTGGCCGGAGGAGACGATTTCGCCTTCCTGCACCTCGCGAAATTCGCCGTTGCGATAATTGCGCTTGAGGACGAGGACACCTTCATGGGGGGAGCGGTATGTCATGCCATCGACGTTTTTCTGGGCTTTTTTCCACTCGTTCTGGGCCTGTTCGACCTCGATTTCGTAGCGGCGGATGGAGGCGATTTCGCTGGCGTCGACGTCGGGGGTTTCCTTCAGATACTGCTCGTATTGGGCCTTGGCTTCGTCGTAGTTCATCCGGAAGCGGGCAACCATTAGGGCGGAGCGCACGGGGGCGGTCTTGAGATCGAGGGCAGCTTTGTCCATTTGCGCCTTGGCGCGCTTGACCTTCAACTGTTGCTGAACGCGGCGAAGTTCCAGGTTGGCGCGGAGGCGGATGAGGTTCTGCTCCCATTGGATAACGTTGGAGCGATAATCATCGGCGCGGAGGATCATGAACTGGGGATCGAACCCGGCGATAATCTGTCCCTTGTGGACGCGGGAGCCTGGGGTGGCAAGCTTGACGAGCGTGAGGCTTAATTCGCTCGATTCACGGCCACGGGTTCCCTGGAGTTTGGGGGCGATGAGGAAGGTAGACTTGGTGGCGGCGGTGGTTCCCGTGACACGGAGGCTACGCTCGAGAGAACCGGTGCGGGCGCGGGCCGTGCGTGCCGGGGCGAAGGAAGGCATGCGCGCCTGCTCTTCGAAGCGGCGATGGAGGAGCCATGCGCCGGCGATGACGGCAATGAGAATCAACCATCCGATCCAACTTCGACCCGGCGGTTCCGGTTCAATCGCTGACGGCTTTGGAGCAGGACTCAAAGGCGGCAGCGGGGGCCCTTCGAGGGCTCTTCTCTGCTGGTACATTCACTTCCAGAATATCTCAGATTAAGGAACGTTAAGAGGAGGGAGGTCGCAAAAAGTTGCGACGGGCGCGGGGAGGTGACTGACGCACTATGCCACCATGGAACTGGATGATCCGACTCGCGCTGTATTTGCCGCTGCTTGCAGCCACACTTCTCGCTCAAGCGGAACGGCCGAAAATCGGACTGGCGCTGGAGGGCGGAGGTGCACTGGGGCTGGCGCATGTGGGAGTGCTGGAGTGGCTGGAGGAGAACCGGATTCCGGTGGATTACATCGCCGGGACGAGCATGGGCGGTCTGATCGGCGGGTTGTATGCCAGCGGGATGTCGACGAAGGAATTGCGAAATCTGCTGGATACGCTCGATTGGGACCTGTTGCTGGGCGGACAGGTGCCGTACTCTTACCTGGCCTACCGGAGGAAGGAAGACCGGCTGGCGTATCCGAACCGGTTGGAATTGGGGTTGCGAAGCGGGAGCTTTCAGTTTCCGGCGGGGTTGAACTCGGGGCATCATCTGAACCTTTTGTTCAACCGGACAACGCTGGCCTATTCGGAGATGGGATCGTTTGACGAGTTGCCGATTGCGTTCCGGTGCGTGGCGACGGAGATGACAAGCGGGAAGGAGAAGGTGTTCGACCGGGGTTCGCTGGCGGATGCTTTGCGGGCCACGATGTCGCTGCCGGCAGTGTTTCAGCCGGTGGAAATGGATGGGAAGATTTATACGGATGGCGGGACGTTGAACAATCTGCCGGTGGATGTGGTGCGGCGGATGGGGGCGGATATTGTGATTGCGGTGCATCTTTCCACGGGGCCCGTGGACGTGAAGCAGTTGCGCACGCTGCTGGGGGTGCTGGGGAGGACGGTGAGCATTGTCATCAGCACGAATGAACTGCGAAACATGCAATTGGCGGATGTGGTGGTGGTGGCGGATCTGAAGGGGCTGGCGAGCACGGATTACAAGAAGCACGCGGCGTTTGCCGAGGCAGGGCGGAAGGGGGCCGCGGCCAAGAGGAATGTGCTGGGGCGATTTGCGGTTTCCAAGGACGAGTATGCGAGTCATCTGGCGGGGCGGGAGAGCCGGAAGCGGACTACACCGCGGCAGGCGGCGTTCATCGAGGTGGAGGGGAATCCGAAGCTGGACGCGGCGCTGGAACGCAGACTGGCGGGGCTGACGGGAAAAGATCTTTCGATTCCGGCTTTGGAGAAGGAATTGACACGGGCGGTGGGACAAGGGCGGTTCGACAACATGGGGTATCGCTTTATCCGGCGCAATGGGGAAACAGGGCTGGTGGTGACGACGCACGAGAAGGTGCACGGCCCGCCGTTCTTTTTGCCGGCGGTGGAGGTGGACGGGAAGGATCAGGCGAATGTTGGCTTTTTGTTTCTGAGCCGGTTCACGTTTCTGGATCTGGGTGGGTACCGTTCGGAATTGCGAACGGATTTGAGCTTCGGGTCGCGGTACGGGATTGCGACGGAGTATTACCGTCCGGTGCGGGAGCAGAGTCCTGTTTTTCTTGCGCCGCGGGCTTATTCGCAGGACGCGAAGCTGGAGGTGTATTCGGGTGGTGGACGGGCGGCGGAGTACCGGTTGCGGGAGTATGGAGCGGGGTTGGATATCGGGGCGACGTTCAGCCGCTTCGCGGAGTTGCGGGCCGGGTATAACGCGGCGCATATTTCGGCGCGGCGGCGGATTGGGGAGCCGTATTTCGAAGAGCGCGGGGTGCGAAGCGATTCGGCATCGATACGGTTCACTTATGAAGGGCAGGATGATGCAGTGGCGGCACGGCGGGGGATACGCCTGTTTTCTTCGCTGCGGTATTATCCGCAGCACCGCTTCTATCAGCAGGAAGTGCGGTTCAGCGGTGCGACGCCGGTGACGGAGAACGGGTCGTTCGTGTATGGAGTGTCGGGGGGAACGTCGTTTGGGGAAACGAATGTGGGGTTGCGGTTTTTCTCACTGGGTGGGCCGCTGCGGCTGGGGGCTTACGGGCCGAATGAATTGATCGGCTACGATTACGGGCTGGTGTCGGCGGGCTATATGCGGGATGTGTTGAAACTGCCGCCACTGGTGGGGGATCGGGTGTCGATTGTGGGATTGGCGCAGGCGGCGAAGATTCGCGGGGAAGACTCACATCGAGGCGTGCCGGTGAGCGGAACGGGGTTGGTGGTGGCGCGGACGTGGCTGGGTCCGGTGTATCTGGGGGCGAGTTGGGGAGACCGGGGACACCGGAGCTGGTTTTTTGGATTGGGGCGGATTTTCTAGACGGCTTTGAGGGCAACGACGGTGAGGTCGTCGGCTTGTTCGGCGTCGCCGGCGAAGGCGTCGGCTTCGGCGATGAGGCGGGTGAGGAGATCGACGGAGGAGAGGGAGGCGTGGCGGCGGAGGACTTCATGGATTTCGTCTTCTTCCCACATGTCGCCTTTGGAGTTGGTGGCTTCGCTGATACCGTCGGAGAAAGCGAGGATGACGTCTCCGGTGGCGAGGGTCACTTCGCCTTGCTCGTAGCTGGCATCATCCATCAGGCCGACCGGGAGACCGCCCTTGTGCAGCGTTTCCATGCGGCCGTCGTTGCGGAGGAGAAGAGGCCGAACCTGTCCGGCGTTGACGTAGGTGAGGCGGCGCATGGTGGGATCGAGATGGCCACAGAACAGCGTGGAGTAGCGGTCTTCCATGGAGAAGTAGTAGACGGCGCGATTGAAGTTGCTCATGAGGGTGGCGAGGGAGGTGACACCACTGAGCACCTGGGTGCGGATGGAAGCCTGAATACTGGCCATGAGGACGGCGGCGGCAATTCCCTTCCCTGAGACATCGCCAAGTGTGAAAAAGAGACCTCCGTCATCGAGAGGGATGAAGTCGTAGTAATCGCCGCCGACGGAGCGAGCGGGGCGGCAGAGGGCGCTGTAGTCGAGGCCTTTGATCGGCGGAGGATCCTGTGGGAAGAGGCGCTGCTGGACGTTGTGGGCGATTTCGAGTTCCTGGCGGATGAGGCGGGCGGCTTCGGCCTCTTCGCGCAGCATTTGGGTTTCGAGGGCGGAAGCGGAATAGGCGGCGGCGAGGCCGAGGAGGTCGACATCTTCCTGGGTGAATCCGCCGGGTTTGTTGAGAGCCTGGAGCGCTCCGATGACGTTGCCCTCGGCACCGCAGAGGGGGATGGCGAGGAGGCTGTTGACAGTGTAGCCGCCGCTGCCGGAGAGGAAGCGAGGATCCTGTGAGGTGTCGTTGACGACGATGGTTTCCTTGTTGGCGATGCAAGCGCCGACTACGCCCTGGCCGATGGGGATGCGGATTTCGGGGATGCCGTGAGCGACTTTGGTCCAGAGTTGCTGGGCTTTGGCGTCGATGAGCCAGATGCTGCAGCGGTCCGCGCCGACGAGATCGCGGGCCATGTCGGCGTTGAGTTGGAGGCTGGCGTCGGTTTCGCGCGCGCTGCCGATTCTGGTCGCATAGTCAAAGATCACCCTGGAAACAACATCGGCCCTCATGGTAGATCTTCAGTGTACATCGGAAGGGGAGGGCCTCAAGCAAAGGACACGGCTGTTGAGGCAAACTATTGAGATAACGAAGAGCGTTGCTTCCAATGAATTCATCTCGCATTGAGCTCCAACTCTGGGGAGTCAGAGGCTCCATCCCCACGCCGGCTCCAGAGAACCTGGGTTTCGGAGGCAACACGACGTGTCTGGAACTCCGCCTGCCGGGCGGGGAGGTTCTGGTGATCGACGGCGGCACGGGCGCGCGCAAGCTTGGGCTGTCGCTGATCGACCGCTTTCGTGGGAAGAGCCTTTCGGTGAATGTGCTGATGACGCACTTCCATTGGGATCACATTCAGGGGATTCCTTTTTTTGCGCCGCTGTACAATCCAGTGAATCGCATTGTGTTTCATTCGACGCGGGAACCGGAAGCGGTGCGGGAGATTCTGGAAGGGCAGATGACGCATCCGTATTTTCCGGTGCAGTTCGAGTTGCTGGCGGCCCAGCGTGAGTTTCATCAGTTGATGCCTGGGCCTGTGCAATTGGGAAATGCGGTGGTGCGGACGTTTCCGCTGCATCATCCGCAAGGGGCGACGGGCTACCGGGTGGAGGCGAACGGGGCGGTGATTGTGCATGCCTGCGATCACGAGCACGGGGAAGCGCGGTTCGACGAAGGGATATTGGAACACGCCAAAGATGCGGACGTTCTGATCTTCGATGCGCAATTCACTCCGGAGGAGTATGAAACGAAGCGGGGGTGGGGTCACAGCACGTGGCTGGAAGCGACGCGGGTGGCGAAGGCGGCTGGGGTGAAACGGCTGCTGCTGTTTCATCACGACCCATCCCATACGGACGATCCGTTGCGGGTGATCGAGGAGGCAGCACGCCAGGAGTTTTCCGGCTCCGAGGCCGCGCGCGAGGGCGGCGTCGTTATGCTGTAGTAGCGTTGAGGGCGCGGCTGG
>CALFYN010000764.1 GCA_937952345.1 uncultured Acidobacteriota bacterium | reverse complement strand
CTGATCGGGCTTGGCTACATCACCGAGCGCGGGTTTCATGTCAAGCAGTACTTCCTGCGTGAACCCGGCGAGGAACCCAGTGCACTGGCAGCATTGATGGAAGACCTCCGGCCGTTCGATGTTCTGGTCACTTACAACGGCAAGACCTTCGATGCACCGCTGCTCGAAACGCGTTTCCGGCTTTCGCGTCTACGCCCGCCTTTCGAGCGTATGGCGCACATGGATCTGCTGCATGGCGCGCGGCGGTTGTGGAAGCTGCGCTTCGACAGTTGCCGGCTGGTCGAACTCGAAAATCAGATTCTCGGCGTGGAACGCCAGGGGGATGTGCCGGGAGAACTCATCCCGTACCTCTATTTCGATTACCTTCGCAAAGGCGAGATTGCGCGGCTGGTTCCGGTGTTTCACCACAATGCCATCGACATCCTCACGCTCGCCTGTCTCACCGCGATCGTGCCCTACGCCTTCCGTGACCCATCGGAAGCGCGGCTGGCGCATGGCGCGGAGATGATCGGCGTGGCCCGCTGGATGCGCAAAGCGGAGCGCTACGACGATGCCGTTGCCTGGATGCGGCAGGCGATCACGCGGCGCATCTCCGACGAACTGCTCTTCCGTACGATGTGGGATATCGCACAACTGGAGCGCAAACTGGAACGTCCCCACGGCGCCTTGGCGATGTACACGGAACTGGCGCAAACACGCAATCCGTTTCGTGTCGCCGCTCTTGAGGAACTGGCCAAGCATTACGAGCATCGAGAGCGGAATCCGGCCATCGCCATGGAGTTTACGCGGCAGGCGCTTGGCCACGCCGACACACCCGAACTGCGCCGCCGCGAGCAGCGTCTGGCCAGGAAACTATCCTCGCGAACCACCCCCCGGCTTCTTGTACCATCAAATGAGTGGAGTTCCTGACAACTCAATTCCTTCTGGACATTCTGGCTATTGTTCTGATCGATCTCCTGCTGGCGGGGGATAACGCTGTCGTTATTGCGCTGGCGGTGAAATCGCTGCCGGAACGCGAGCGCCGGATCGGGATTACGGCCGGAGCGGCTTTCGCCGTCGTGCTGCGGATTGGGCTCACTTTTTTTGCCGCGCAGTTGCTGCAAATCCAGTTTGTGAAGCTGGTTGGCGGCTTGCTGATCCTGTGGATCGCCGTAAAACTGTTGGTGCAGGATGCCGAGGAGGAGGGGGGCGGTAAGGAAGCCACCACTCTCTGGCAGGCGATGCTGTACATTGTCATCGCCGATATCACGATGTCGACGGACAACATTCTGGCAATCGCCGGAACATCGAAAGGCAATGTGGGATTGCTCATCTTCGGCCTCGGGCTTAGCATTCCCTTCGTTGTGTTTACGTCAAACTTGCTCAGCCGGATTATGGATCGTTTCCCCATCATTGTGTGGATCGGCGCGGCGATTCTCGGCCGCGTCGGCGGTGAGATGATCATGACCGATCCCTGGGTGCATGCCACGCTGCATCCGCCGAAGTGGTTGGAGTATGGAGTGCAGGTGGCGCTGACTGTTGGAGTGGTAGCCGCGGGAAAGTTCTTCATCGGCCGCGCGCATCGCAAGGCGCTCGCCGCCCAAGCGAGCGGGGATTAGTAAACTATCAGTAATGACCAAGAACACCCGGGCGCTGGTCTCCGGCGTCATCCTTGGTGGTGTGTTCGCGGCGGGCTATGTATTGCGCGCGCAGAATGCACCATCCCGGCCGGACTTCGTGAAAGATGTGCAGCCGCTCCTGGAAAAATCCTGCGGCAACTGCCATGGCGCGAAGATGCAGATGGGAAATCTGCGTCTGGATGCCAAGGCATCGGTGCTGAACGGCAAGGTGGTGGTGCCCGGCAAGTCCGCGGAAAGCACGCTGTACCAGCGCGTAGCCGGTATCGGCGATCAGGCGCGGATGCCCATGGGTGGCAAACCGCTCGATGCCGCGCAGATCGCCTTGTTGAAAAACTGGATTGACCAGGGTGCCGTGTGGCCCGAGGGGGCCGGTTCGGCTTCCGCTGAAGTCAAGAAGCATTGGGCTTTCATTCCACCGAAACGCCCGGCGTTGCCCGCCGTGCAGAACAAAGCCTGGGTTCGAAATCCTATTGACGCTTTCGTGCTGGCCCGGCTGGAGAAAGAGAAACTCCAGCCGTCGCCGGAAGCCGATCGCATCACATTGTTGCGCCGGCTGAGTCTGGACCTTACGGGACTCCCACCCACGCCCGAGGAAGTCGACGCTTTCCTCAACGACAAGTCGCCGGATGCCTATTCAAAGCAGGTGGAGCGCCTGCTGAATTCTCCGCATTACGGTGAACGTTGGGGTCGACACTGGCTGGATGCCGCCCGCTATGCCGACTCCGACGGATTCGAAAAAGACAAACAGCGTGTCGTCTGGTTCTGGCGCGACTGGGTGATCAACGCCATCAATCGCGATCTGCCTTATGACCGTTTCCTCACTGAGCAACTGGCAGGGGATCTGCTGCCGAACGCAACCCAGGATCAGATCGTCGCCACCGGTTTCCTACGGAATTCCATGATCAACGAGGAAGGTGGCATCGATCCCGAGCAGTTCCGCATGGAGGCCATGTTTGACCGCATGGATGCGATTGGCAAAGCCATGCTCGGCATGACGATTCAGTGCAGCCAGTGCCACAACCACAAGTACGATCCGATTCAGCAGGAGGAATACTACCGGCTGTTTGCGTTCCTCAATAATTCGCACGAGTCGAATGTCGCCGTGTACACTCCCGAAGAGCATCAGAAGCGCGCGGAGATCTTCCGGCGCATCCGCGAACTCGAAAGCGGAATTCAGCATCGCACGCCGGATTGGAAGCAGCGGATGGCGCTGTGGGAAGCCAATGTGCGCAACGATCAGCCGGAGTGGACCGTGGTGCGGCCCGACATCGACGATATTTCCACCGGCGGCCAGAAGTATTTGCCGCAGCCGGATGGCTCATTGCTTGCCGCGGGTTACGCGCCCACCAAGCACCGCGCCAAATTCACCATTAAGACGGACCAAAAAAATATCACTGCCTTCCGCCTGGAATTGCTCAACGATCCGAATCTTCCGCTAGGCGGGCCGGGCCGGTCCATCAAGGGGACCGCCGCATTAACGGAATTCGAAGTCGAGTACGCACCGGTGGACGATCCGAAGAAGATCACCAAGGTGAAGATCTCCAAGGCCACCGCGGACGTTAATCTGCCGGAGCGCGAGTTGGAAAAAATCTACTTCGACAAGTCCAAGAATCGCCGCGTTACCGGACCCATCGCCTACGCGATCGACGGCGACGACAAGACGGCATGGGGCATTGATGCCGGCCCGGCGCGCCGCAATCTGCCGCGAAAGGCGGTGTTCGTTGCCGAGCGGCCAATTGAAAACCCCAACGGCATTCTGCTCACTTTCTACTTGAAGCAGAACCACGGCGGCTGGAATAGCGATGACAATATGAATCACAACCTCGGCCGCTTCCGGTTGTCCGTCACCTCGGCTCCGGACGCCCAGGCTGATCCGCTTCCGCTGGCGGTCCGCGAAATCGTAACCAAGCCTGCCGGCGAGCGCACGCCGGCGCAAGCACAGGCCGTGTTCAGCTACTGGCGTACCACGGTGCCGGAATGGGTGAGCGTGAATGACGACATCGAAGCGCTGTGGCAGCAACATCCACAAGGTTCTTCGCAACTGGTGCTGAACGAGCGCAACATGATGCGCCCCACGCATCAGCTCATTCGCGGCGATTTTCTGAAGCCCGGCAAGCAAGTGCAGGCCGGCGTCCCCGCCGCACTGAATCCGCTGCCTAAGGGTGCGCCGTCGAATCGTCTTGGTCTGGCGCTGTGGCTTACGGATCGCAATGCTCCCACTACCGCGCGGGCCATGGTCAACCGCATGTGGCAAGCCTATTTCGGCACCGGCATTGTGGCCACCAGTGAGGACCTCGGCCGCCAGTGCGAGCCGCCCTCGCATCCGGAACTGCTCGATTGGCTGGCTGTCGAGTTCATGGATCGCAAATGGAGCATGAAGAACGTGCACCGTCTGATTGTCCATTCGAACACCTATCGGCAGGCATCGAAGGCGACGCCCGCACTGCTCGAAAAGGATCCCTACAATCGGCTGCTCGCCCGCGGCCCTCGTCTGCGGGTGGAAGGTGAGATTGTGCGGGACATCGCCCTTGCCGCCAGCGGCCTGCTCAATCCCAAGGTAGGTGGCCCCAGCGTCTATCCGCCTGCTCCCGATTTCCTCTTCTTGCCTCCTGCCAGCTACGGCCCCAAGAACTGGCATGAAGAGAAGGGCGCAGACCGCTATCGCCGCGGAATCTATACGTTCCGCTATCGGTCCGTTCCCTATCCGATGCTGCAAAACTTCGATGCGCCGAACGGCGACTTCGCCTGCGTGCGCCGCACGCGCTCGAACACCCCGCTGCAGGCTTTGACTACGTTGAATGAACCGCTATTCCTCGAAACCGCGCGCGCGTTGGCGAAGATGACCATGGCGGAGGGCGGCGACACCGACGCCAAACGCATCGACTATGCCTTCCGCCGCTGCATGGCCCGTACTCCCAATGACGCGGAACGCGCTGAATTGCAATCGCTGCTGGAACGCCAGACGCAGCGCTTTGTGCAAGGCAAATTGAAGGCGGCGGATATGACCGGCGGCGATGCGAATCCGCAACTCGCTGGTTGGACCGTGCTGGCCCGCGTCCTGCTGAACCTGGATGAGACGATCACCAAGGAGTAACCGACCATGAACTCGAATCCGATTGCTCGCCGCTGGTTCCTTCGCGATTGCGCGATTGGCGCAGGCGCCATGGCTGCGCACACGCTGTTGGGCGCCACCGCGAATCCGCTGGCGCCTCGCAAGCCGCATCACACACCCAAGGCGAAGAATGTCATCTTCCTCTTCATGGCCGGCGCTCCATCGCACCTGGAGATGTTCGATAACAAGCCGCAACTGGCCAAGTTCGATGGCACGCTGCCGCCACCCGATCTGCTGAAAGGCTACCGCGCGGCGTTCATCAATCCCAACTCGAAACTGCTGGGGCCGAAGTTCAAATTCGCGCGCTATGGTCAGTGTGGTGCGGAATTGTCGGAACTGCTGCCGCATACGGCGAAGATTGTCGACGACATCACGATCGTCAAATCGATGGTGACCGATGCGTTCAATCATGCCCCTGGCCAACTGCTGATGAATACGGGCACGCAGCAGTTCGGCCGGCCCAGTTTCGGCGCTTGGGTCACCTACGGGCTCGGCAGTGAGTCGCAGGATCTGCCCGCGTTCGTGGTTTTCAGCTCCGGAAAAAAAGGGCCGAGCGGCGGGAGCAGCTGCTGGGGCAGTGGATTTCTCCCCACCATGTATCAGGGTGTGCAATTCCGGGGTTCCGGCGACCCGGTGCTGTACCTGTCCAATCCCCCTGGCGTTGATGCCGACCTGCAGCGCGATTCGCTCGACTCCATCCGCAAGCTGAATGAAATGCGTCTTGGAGCCATGGGCGATCCGGAAATCGAAACGCGCATCAATAGCTTCGAGATGGCGTTTCGTATGCAGTCGAGCGCTCCCGAATTGATGGATCTGAGCAAGGAATCGCAGGCAACCCTCGATCTCTACGGCGCGGTGCCAGGGAAGCCAAGCTTCGCCAATAACTGCCTGCTGGCACGCCGGTTGGTGGAACGCGGCGTGCGCTTCGTGCAGTTGTACCACGAAGCCTGGGATCAACACGGCAACCTCGTGAAAGACATCACCACCAACTGCAAGGACACCGACCAGGCCTGCGCGGCGCTGGTGATGGATCTGAAACAGCGTGGATTATTGAAAGATACGCTGGTGGTCTGGGGCGGGGAATTCGGCCGTACGCCGATGGTGCAAGGCGGCAGCGATGGCCGTGATCATCACCCCAACGCATTTACGATGTGGCTCGCTGGCGGCGGCACCAAACCCGGACTCACGTTGGGTGAATCCGATGAACTCGGGTTCAACGTTGTGAACGATAAGGTGCACGTGCATGACCTGCATGCCACTCTGCTGCACTTGCTCGGCTTCGATCACCTGAAGTTGACGTACCGTTTTCAGGGACGCGATTTCCGGCTGACCGACGTGCACGGCAATCTCGTGCCGAAGTTGCTTGCCTGACGAGTTCTAGCGCCCGGCGGAAAACCGGTATAGCGCGCTGCCAGTCCGCACGTACAAATCACCATCGACGATGGCTGGAGTGGCATAGCATTCCTCTTCCATGTCGTTCACGGCGATGATTTCCCACTCGTTTCCCGCGCGGATGACAGCGACTTTCCCCTCTTGATTCGCTGCAAAGATTTTTCCGTCCGCTGCCACCGGAGAGGCATAATAATCCCCCAGCGCCCCGGTCAAGCGGCCCTGCTTGCGGACGGCGCCGGTTGCTGGATCGAGCGCCGAAAGGATTCCGCCGTTCTGCACCATGTACAGCGTATCTCCGTAGAGAAGCGGCATGGGCACGTCCGGGATGTTGCGGAAGAACTGCCAGCGGATCGCCTTTCCGGTGAGATCGCCATGCCCCTCGGGCCGGATCGCCAGCAGCGTGCTTTTCGGCGCGGCCACTTCCATCATCGTGTCCCATTCCGTTGCATCCACCTTGCCGTCTTTGTTGCGGTCCACCACACCGAAGAATTGCTTTGCCGGACCCGCCGGCGCCTCCTCTTTCTGGATTGCCCCATCCTTGTTCGCATCGTTTTGCTCCAGCGCCGTGGCCCACACCGGGATCACGGGTAGAGCATCACCGAAGAAACTGCGGGCGTAGGCGAAAATCGTGTCTCCGGCGACAAGAGGGGTGGCCTTCGGCTGTGGCGGCAAGCCCGCCACCCACCATACTTTCTCGCCTGTTGCCACCGAGAATCCGGCCAACTCGAATGGCGAAAAGGTTACGAACTGATCGTCGCCAAACAGCACTGGCGAGGAATACGCGCCGCCGGGCGCGGGACGCCGCTCCTTCTTCCAGAGCAACTCTCCATTGCTTGGATTCACGGCCATCATGTAGGAATCCTGCGCCTGATCGACCACCAGCAACAGCCTGTTGCCCACCAACAGCGGCGACGCCGCCACACCTTGCATGCTGGGCATGGGTGGCAGCGGCATGCGCCAGCGTTCCTTGCCCTCCGCATCGTATGACACCAGGCCGAAATCGGCGAAGAAGGCGAACACGTTGCTGCCATCGGTGACCGGAGTTGGCGCGGCCGCATCGTTCAATTTGTTCCGGCGCTCCTGCCGTGTGCGCTGCACGGTGCCGCGCCAAAGCTCCTTGCCCGATGCACGGTCTACCGCCAGCACGATCAGATTCTCGCCTTCGTGAGCGGTGAGAAAGATGCGATTTCCGGCAAACACTGGCGACGACTTGCCCGCCGGCAGCCGGGTCTTCCAAACTACGTTTTTCCCTGGCCCAAACTGTACGGGTGCGCCTTTGCTATCGGAAACCCCCGCCCCATTGGGACCGCGAAACTGCCGCCACTCCTCTGCTGGCAAAACACTCAGCCCCAAGACGACCAATGTCCACAGAAATGCCTTCATGGTCTCTCGATCCTATCTCAAGATGGATTATCATCGGAGGCGTGAATCAGAAAAGCTCCCGCCGCGATTTGCTGCGCTCTGTCGCATCCCTTGGCCTCGCTCCGCTTGCTGCCGCGCAACGCGGCGCCCGCCGCCCGAACTTCGTCATCATTCTCGCCGATGATCAGGGTTGGGGCGATCTCAGCGTCCACGGCAACACGAATCTCTCCACGCCGAACATCGATTCGCTCGCCCGCGACGGCGTGAGGTTTGAACGGTTCTTCGTCTGTCCCGTGTGCGCTCCGACGCGTGCGGAATTCCTCACCGGGCGCTACCATCCGCGCGGCGGCGTGCGCGGTGTCACCACCGGCGCGGAGCGCCTCAACCTGGATGAAACGGTCATGCCGCAATCCTTCCATGCCGCCGGCTACGCTACGGGCGCATTCGGCAAGTGGCATAACGGCATGCAGCATCCCTATCACCCGAATGCCCGTGGTTTCCAGGAATACTACGGCTTCACCTCCGGCCACTGGGGCATGTACTTCGACACGGAAATGGATCACAACGGGGAACTTGCCAAGGGCAAGGGCTACATCACCGACGATCTGACCGATCACGCCATGGCTTTCATCGAGAAGAACAAGGACAAGCCGTTCTTCTGCTACATCCCCTACAACACGCCGCATTCGCCGATGCAGGTGCCCGATCAGTATTACCGCAAGTTCGCCGATGCCGACCTGAAGCTTCGGGCGACGGACCCGAAGCTCGAAGACATTCCCCACACGCGTGCGGCACTGGCGATGGTGGAAAATATCGACTGGAACGTCGGCCGTATCCTCAAAAAGATTGATCAGCTCAACCTCGCCGCCAATACCGTCGTGTTGTACTTCAGTGACAACGGCCCGAATGGCTGGCGCTGGAATGAGGGGATGAAGGGCCGTAAGGGAACGGTGGACGAAGGCGGCGTGCGCTCGCCACTGCTCATCCGCTGGCCCGGGCACATCAAACCCGGCACGAAGATCCCGCAGATTGCCGGGGCCATCGATCTCTATCCGACATTGACCGACATGGCGGGTGTCCCCATAACCGCGAAGAAGCCGCTCGATGGGAAGAGTCTGAAACCCCTGCTCACCGGCCAATCCGCCAACTGGCCGGATCGCATGATTTTTTCCGTACAGAACCGCCGCGTCAGCGTTCGCACGCAGCAATACCGCTTCGATCCGGAAGGCCATCTCTTCGACATGCAGGCCGATCCTAACCAGAAGCGCGATGTCGCCGCACAGCATCCGGAAGTGGCCGCGAAGCTGAAAGCTGCGGTCAATGCTTGGTCACAGGAAGTGTTGCCCAAAGGGCCAGATGATCGCCCGTTTACCGTCGGCTACTACAAGACGACCCGTCTGCCCGCGCGCGATGGCGTGCCGGAAGGCAGTGTCGAACGCAGCGGCCGCGCTCCGAATTCGTCCTTCTTCACGCACTGGGTTTCGAAGGATGACCGCATGACATGGGATATCGAAGTGGGTAGCGCGGGGACGTACGAGGCTGCCATCTACTATGCCTGCCATAACGGCGACGAAGGCTCGCTTGTGGAACTGAGCTTCGCCGGCGAAGCGCTCCAGGCTCGTATCGCGGCGCCCCATGATGTTCCGCTCCGCGGCAAGGAGCATGATCGCACCGATCGCGGCAGCGAATCCTACGTGAAAGATTTCAAACGCTACAGCCTCGGCAAAATCAAGCTTGGCAAGACTCGCGCCAAGATTGCCCTTCGTGCACTCGAAGTGAAGGGCAAAGAGGTGGCCGAAGTGCGCTATCTGGAGTTGGTCAAGGCCTGAAGTTGCCCCACTTCCACGCCTTTGATACTGTTCCAATCATGCTTTTCCCCCGCCGCTCCGCTTCGTGCCAGGACGCCCGCAAGCCATGAGACGATGCGCATGGCTCCTGTTCCCTGGCTTGCTGGCTGCACAGTCCGCCGCGGACGGGCCGCCTTTGGCTCTGCTTCAGGAGCGCTGCGCAAGCTGCCACAGCGCTACGGCGAAAAGCGGGGGACTATCCGTAGAGAGCACGGCGGCATTGCTGCAAGGGGGAAAGCGTGGCGCGGCGGTGATTCCGGGCAAGGCCGCACAAAGTCCGCTTATCCGTTTTCTGCGGGGCACGGACAAGCCACAGATGCCACTGGGTGCCGAACCGCTCCGCGACCAGCAGATTTCCGCGCTTGAAACCTGGATCAACAAGCTACCCATCCCGGCGAATCAAGAGGCCTCGAAGCCATGGTGGTCCTTCCGGCGATTGGAAATGCCCGCTGTACCCGCCGTGGGCAACTCGGTGTTGGCGGCCAACGAAATCGACCGCTTCATCCTTGCGCGGCTGGAAACGAAGCGGCTCGAACCATCCCCGGAGGCTGATCGCCGGCTGCTGGCGCGGCGCGTCTACCTCGATCTGATTGGGTTGTCCCCGACGCCAGACGAATTACGCAGGTTCCTTGGCGACACCAACCCTGGGGCTTACGAACGACTCGTGGATGCGTTGCTGGCCGATCCGCGTTTCGGAGAGCGATGGGGCAGGCATTGGTTGGATCTGGTTCGCTATGCCGATACGCAGGGCTTTGAAGCCGACCGCGAAAACTATACGATGTGGCGATATCGCGACTATGTGATCCGCGCGTTGCAACAAGACAAGCCTTACGACAAATTCCTCACGGAACAGATTGCCGGCGATGAAATGCCGGCGGCAGGCGAAGACGCGCTGGTGGCCACGGGCTTTCTCCGGCTGACGCCACGCTTCGGCACCACCAATCCCCAACAGTTCCGGCAGATGAATCTTGACGAGATCACTGCCACGGTGGGTTCGGCGTTTCTCGGCCTGACCATGAAGTGCGCGCAGTGCCACGACCACCGTTACGATCCAATACCCCAGAAGGACTTCTATCGCCTGCAGGCCTTTTTTTCGACCCTCGAAATGACGGATGCGCGCGTGCCTTATTCCGACCCCGTTGTACGCGCCCGCATGGAACGCGCCGCCGCCGAAGCACGCGAAAAGCTGCAAGCGGCCCAGAAGCGCTTCGACGACTATCAGCGCGGCATGTTGAATCGTCTGCGTGAGGTATTGGGCAAGCCATCGGGCAACACAACCGCCGAGCAGACAGCCGTGGCGGCAGCCGACGATGAAATCATCACCGGAGGCTTCCTGCGCAAGGTGACACCGGAAGTGGCGGACCTAGAGCGGCGCATCACGCGCGCTATCGCCAACGGCGTTGTGCCGAATCCCGATGACAAGATCTTCACTCTCGAGGAGAAGACGCGCTACATCGAACTGCTGAGCTTCGTCGATGGGAATCGCGGCGGGCGCGACCTGGGCGTGTATCAACGCGAATTACGGCGTTATCAGCCGGTGGCGC
>CALFYN010000763.1 GCA_937952345.1 uncultured Acidobacteriota bacterium | reverse complement strand
CTCAAAGAAGCGGAAACACTTCCTCTCGATTGCCTATACCGACGACAAAGGTGTTAAGCAGGGTGCCGTCTTCGAGATCGCAAAAGGTCGGGTGCGCGACGTGGCGTCAATCCTGGAATCCAAATCCGGCAAGCAGATAGAGTTCGAGTCCGAAGAAGCCCAAAAACACTACGAAGGGAAATAGCATATGACGAGACGACAATGGATTGCCGCGGGCATCGCCTCACCAGCGGCACTGTTTGCTGCTGTGCGTGGCAAAGAGGTCATGTACGTCGGTGGCACTGTTTCCGGCCTCCCGGAGGCCACCGAAGGTCAACTGGACACCTCCGATTCGAAGGCTCTTCGCTTTTTCTCAAATAAAGGCAATTTTGAAATCGTCTACGAGAACATCACATCCATTGAGTACGGCCAAAAAGCGGGCAGACGCCTGGGCGTCGCGCTGGCCATTACGGTCTGGGCCTTGTTCTCCAAAAAGCGGAAACACTTCCTCACTCTCGGCTATAAAGATGCGGAGGACAAACCGCAGGGCGTTGTCTTGGAGCTACCCAAGGGGACACCAAAATCCGTCATAACGATTGTCGAAGCTCGAAGCGGTCGCAAATGTGAATACGAGTCGGAGGAGGCGCGAAAGCATGTCCATGGCTAGCGGCATCATTTTTCTACTCTTCGCTGCGTTGTCAACTCCATCGCCGGAATACCAGTCTGCTAAGGCCAAGGAAACTGAGTCGTCGGAGAGTACAACACTCGCTAAGGTGAAGAAGATATGTGTCGATAAGCTCACCGGGGAGACGCGCACCGTGGATGCGGCTCGGGAGATGGCCATCGCGGGACTGTATGCTTCGAAGCGCTTCTCCGTACTCGAAAGATGCGACAAGGCTGATGCTACTCTCAAGGGAGCGGTCATGGAGCGCTTCAACCGCAAGGTTCGTGCGGAGGGAGAGTCCGCGGATTTCGGAGTCGCCGCGGGCGCTGCTAGCGTATCCCCCGGCAGCGCTCGCGCGGCCATCGGTGCGGCAGTGGGCGGCAGCGGAGAATCTCTATACTCATCCGAAACGGCGGCGAACGCATCTGTGATCCTGCGACTCGTGGACGCCGACGGCGTCGTGATCTGGGCGACGACTCAGGATAGTTCGGGCGGCAAACTCAAGACCGCCGTACCGGATGCAATTGATCGTTCCGTCAAGCAACTCCTGCGTGACGTTGAGAAAGCCGAGAAGAATCTACCCTAGTCATCGATCTACGACATCGCGCAAACCAGGAAGCGAGCCAATCAAATCCGCATCCCCCGCTACCGGCCTCACACAGCCGCGTAGGAACCCCTCAAAACGGCTTGTACTCCTTAGCCCCCGCCGGAGCCTGAAACACAAATTCCCCTTCCCCCACCGCCGGGTTCAACTCCACCTTCTCCAGGCTCTCCGTCACCAACCCGTTCTGCCATCGCACCACTAACTTCCGCCCCATATCGATCCACAACTTGTATGTCCCCCCGCTCGTGTACACCGTCTCATGCTGCAACGTATGCAACGCCCCGTCATAGCGCGCTTCCACCACAGTGCACCGCACCGCCCGCCCCCCAACCATAACCGTCTCCTCCGGCAACACCCGGGCCGCAACCACCCGGTCCGCCAGATCCTCATACAACATCTCGCCAGGCCGCAAAAACTGCCGGAAAGTACTCCGCCAATACAAATTCCGCGACGGCCAGAATTGCCAGAATCCATCCGTCTCCGCCCGGTCCTGAATCCATACGTCGCCCGTCTGCGCAAATGCGATCCGCCACTTCCCCGGCCGCAGATACGTCACCTCCATCGGCATCCGCACCGTTGTGCGCCCTTGCGCTCCGCTTGCCGCATACACAGCCACGTGCCGCCCCTGATAACTCCGCAGCGCGTTGTACGCCGTGGCGACCTCCGCCAGAATCCGCCTCGCCTTCGAATCACCCGGCGGCGCAACGGCAGGGGTATCGGAAACCACATCCCCAGGCCGCACCGTCATCACCGCCGCCTCCGGCTCCCTCGGCAAATTCCGCGCCACCGCATCGATGTCAAACATCGACTCCGCCGGCGGCGCCGCAACATTCAACCGCGTCAGCGTCACCGTCCGCACGCTCGACAACCGGTCAATCCGCCCATCCCCCGGATCTCCCGCCGGCATCGGCCCGCGGCTCGAAATCTCCTTAAATACATACTTCTCCCGCTTGCCGATCCACACCGTCGTCTTCCCCGCGATCGTCCCGCTCCGATACCGCAAGTCCCGGTCGAACTCGATCACATAGCAGGCTACAGGCTTTCCATCCACCCGCAGCGTCTCTTCTCCCTTCAGCCGGATATTGCGCGCCCCGGCCGTCAGTGCGTCATAGATCAGCCAGTGCGTCCCCGGAAACTCGTCCGGCCGGAGCGCCTCCGTCCACACCTGCGGAGCCTTCGCCCGGTAATGATAATTCCCCGCCCCGAATTGCGCCATCTCCGCGCCATTATTCAATTCAATCCGCCAATTCTCCGCCTTCCGGTCCACGCGAATCTTATCCGAAGGCAGGAAATACGCCGCAATCCGGAATTGATCCGTGGATTGCTCCAATGCCCCGCGCCTGTCCACGCGCACCAGTGCCTCGGCATCGAGACTCGGCATCGCGCACGTGCAGTAATTCTCCTCCGCCTCGGTGAGGATCCGCCGCGCCGAAACCACCGGCCGTTGCTGCCCCCACAACATCGCCGAAACACCAGCCAGCACCAGCAACCTCATCGCCGTCCCTCCGCCCCATCGAAAGCCACCGACCGGAATACGATGGTCCGCGTCACCATCCGCCGTGACGATTCTTCTTTCCACACCACATGCCGCACCGGATCCACCCACAATCTCGTCACCACCCGTTCCTCCGGCAGCACATACGCAATCTCCACCACCCGGCAGGCAATCGGCTTCCCGCCAACCGTCAACGTTTCCTCCCCTACAAATCGCGGCTCATCCACGCGGATCAACGGCGCAGGCATCGACTCCCCTCGCCGGAACTCCTGCGGCCGCAACACACGGTCGTAAGAAAGCGCGTGCGATCCCACCGCCACCGGCCACATCAGTTCCACCCGCATGTCCCGCCCGGAAGCGCCCGGCGAGCCATTCCAATCCGCAGTGATCGTCCTGCTGCTTCCGCCCCCCATCGCCACCTCCGCCTCGGCCCGGTACGACGCACAACTCAGATATTCGAGCGCCACCGCCCGCAGGAACGCCGCGGCATCCTGCCCCGCCGCGTGCCCCCAGAAAAGCAAGGCCATCGTAAAAAACCACATGGGAATGAAATTATCCTATCATTCACCGTCAAAGCCGCAAATACTCACTCCAAAACGCCCAATCCGGCCACGGAAACAGCGGCAGAAACCGCAATTGCCCGTCTTTCAGCAACGGATAGCTCGCCCATCCCGCCCCGTGCAGCGCCAGCGCGCTCCCCAGCGCCATCGCGACATGCGATCCCACAAACGCCGCCACCACCCGTGGCAACGCATCTTCCGCCCGCAACAACGGCAGCACATGCAACGCCGCCGTCATCGGCATCACCACCGCCAGCACCGACACCCCCGCCCAGACATACAGCGCCGGCGAAGTGAGAAACGTCCACTCCCGCTGCACCCACAGCGCAAGCCCGTTCAGATACACCGCGCGCACTCCCGGCGCCACAATCAGCAACACGATACACAACGCCCCACCCACAACCAACGGAGTCTGCCATCGCGATCGCGCCATCACTCCCGTCAGATTAGCAGGCCTATCATGAGAGCAGTATGCTTCTGCTCTTTTTCATATCCGCGCTTCTATCCGGCCAGTCGCACTACCCCTTCGCCATCGATCAGGACGCTGTCTCCGGCCCCGCCGATTTCAGCTTCCTCAATCAACCCCTCACCCCGGCCAGCCGCCTCTTCGTGCGCGACGGCCATTTCTACCGCATCGGCGATGACCTGCAACCCAACACCGCCGACGACACCCCCGTCCGCCTCTACGGCGTCAATCTCTCCTTCGCCGCCAACTTCCCCGCCCCAGCCGACGCCACCCGTATCGCCAAACGCCTGCGCCGCCTCGGCGTCAATCTCGTCCGCCTCCATCACATGGATTCCCAGCCCGACGCCAATCCGTCCAACGCCGCCAGTCTCCTCACCACCGGACCCTACCCCACCCTCAACCCCAATTCCATCGAACGCCTCCGAGGCTACCTCAACGCTCTCGCCGCCGAAGGCATCTACGTCAACCTCAATCTCCACGTCGGCTATCAATTCCGCCCCACCGTCGACGCTATCCCCACGCTCACACCCGCCATCCCCTCGCAAAGCAAGCCGCTCCACATCTTTCACCCGCGCATGATCGAACTCCAGCACGACTTCGTCCGCAAGACCCTCGATGCGCTAGCCCTCCACGATGACCCCGTGCTCGGCATGGTCGAGATCAACAACGAATCGTCGCTTCTCTGGGACTGGCAGGTCACTAACCTCGACACCCGGCTCAACGGCGCTTACCTCGACGAATTCCAAACCCAATGGAACACCTTCCTCCGCGCGCGCCACCGCAATGACGACACGCTCCGCGAAGCATGGCAGCCGACCATCGCCGACGGCCCCCAAATCCTCGGCCGCAACTGGCAGGTCGAACTCCACGGCCCCGCCCGAGCCTCGCTCCGCACCGAGGACGAAGCCGCCACCCAGCGCATCGACGTCACCTTCACCCAAGGCGGCGACACCATCATCGTCAAGCAAACCGGCTTCTCCGTCGCTGCTGGCGCCACCTACCTCGCCGAAGTCGAACTGCGCGCCGACCTCCCCGCCGGCGCCTCCCGCAACGTCTATTGGGACATCAAGCAGGACGTCAGTCCCTGGCGCACCATGAACGGCCGCAACGTCGCCGTCACCAGTCAGTGGCAGAAATTCCAGATGTTGTTCACCGCCGGCTTTGCCATGGACAACATCGGACGCTTCGGCCTCTCCATCGCCGCCGTCGGCGCCAACCTCCAGGTCCGCGGCGCACTCCTCCGCATCGCCGGCGAGCGCGGCCTCGAACCCTCCGAATCCCTCGGCAGCGTCGCCCTCGTCAAAACCACCGAGCGCTCCTCCCCCGGCCGCATCGCCGATTTCCTGGCCTTCCTCGCCGAAACCGACCGCGCCTACCTCAACTCGATGCGCGATGTCGTCCGCGAAAAAGCAGGCTCCCTCGTCCCCATCGCCGGCACGCAAATCGGATTCGGCGGACTCATGACCCTCGACTCCCACCGCGACCTCGACTATCACGACAACCACTTCTACATCGATCACTACAATTTCCCCAACACCGCCTGGGACGCCCGCGATTGGCGCATCCGCGATTCCTCCGCCGTCGGCTCCGGCCTCTCCACCATCCTCAATATCGCCACTACCCGCGTCGCCGGCAGGCCCTTCACCGTCAGCGAATTCAACCAGAACTGGCCCAACCGCCAGGCCGCCGAACTCGATCCGCTCCTTGCCGTCATCGGCGCATTCCAGGATTGGGATGGCCTCATGCACTTCGCCTACTCCCACGGCCGCGGTTGGGACGACGGCGTCCCCAGCGGCTTCGATCTCAACGGCGATTGGACCAAGTGGGTCAACTTCGGGCAGACCGCGTGGCTCTTCCGTAGCGGCGCAATCACCACGCCCGAAACTGTGATACCAGTTCCAGCCGCCCGCGCCCTCCGTGAGCGCGCCACCCGCGAACGCCGCAACGGAGCCATCGCCGCCTTCCTCACCTCCGCCTCCGGCTATCAGCCCCTCAACGCCCTGCGCCACCGCATCGCCCTCACCGAATCCGCTGACCCGCTCCCCGCCGAACTCCGCCAACCCGCCGAAAGTCCCATCACCGCCGCCACCGGCCAGTTCGCCTACAACCCATCGGCCCGTCTCTTCATCCTCGACGCGCCACAAGCCGCCGCCATCATCGGCTACACCGGCCACGACCCCGTCGCAGCCGGCCCCATGCGCCTCACCCTGAAAGACTCCGCCCGGGGCTTTTTCACCGCCATCCTCACACCTGCCGATGGCAAACCCCTGGCCGAATCCAAGCGCCTTCTCCTCACGCTGCCCGGCGAATCGCTTCGCGCACAGCCCGGCACAAACCCCGCTGAACCGCAGAAACTCATCCCCTACCCCAACACCACCGATTGGTACACCGTCCAACCCGAACCCGGAACCAACCGTCCCTCCGGCAATCGCAGCGGCGGCGCGAAGCCCACCTTCATGGAGCGCATCGAATGCGAACTCACGCTCCGCATCACGGCAGGCACACCCCGCATCTACCCGCTCGACGGCGCCGGCCAACGCCTCCAAGCCCTCGATACTCTCTCCATCGAAAACGGCGTCCTCACCGTTCCTCTACAAGCGGAGGGCCAACCCCTCGCCCCCTGGTACGAAATTTCTATCGAATAAGTGCATCTATCCTTGACTCACATAAGACATAGTAGTATTTTTGAAACGAGTCTTCTGGCCGTGCATGAATAATCGCATGCCAACGTGCGAAAAAAGGCCAAAATTCTCATCTTTTTTTCGCAGGTTGAAAAGGATATGCCGATGATCGATCACCTATTGCGCCACATCCGATGCACTGCACTTCCCATGCTCCTTCTATCGCCGGCCTTGTTCGGACAGAGAGTCGAAGTCCCGAACTGGCCGGCTCCGCAATTCTGGCTGCCAACTGGAGACCAGAAAGCGGATCCCGGCAGGGCCGCGGCCATTACCGGCCCATTGCCACTGGTGGGTGTCACCCCTTGCCGCATTGTCGACACCCGCCCCGAGTAGCCAATCTCGGGTTCTCGGGACTATTCGGCAGTCCCATGCTCTCAGGAGTCAGGACGATCCCAATCCCCAGCAGTCCATGCGAAATCCCCGCCACGGCAAGAGCCTATTCGCTGAATATCACGGTTGTGCCTTCCGGTCCGTTGTCCTATCTAACGGTGTGGCCGGCAGGGTATCCCCAACCCAACGTGTCGACCTTGAATTCATTTCAAGGCCAGGTCGTGGCAAACGCAGCGGTCGTTCCGGCCGGCACCGGCGGTGCGATTTCCGTCTACGCCTCCAACCCAACGCACCTCATCATTGATATCAACGGCTACTTCATCGACTCCACCGGAGGGGGTGGAACAGTGAGCATTCCCGGACCAGCGGGCCCCACCGGTCCCACGGGACCCATCGGTCCGACGGGTGCCGCGGGTGTCCCAGGTGCGGCAGGATCGGCGGGCCCCGCAGGTCCAACCGGAGCCGCATCGACGATCCCTGGTCCAACCGGTCCCGCTGGTGCGGCCGGTGCCCCCGGCGCAACCGGAGCCACAGGCGCCGCATCCACCGTCCCCGGCCCAACCGGTCCAACCGGTACACCCGGTGCCCCCGGCGCAACCGGAGCCACAGGTGCCGCATCCACCGTCCCCGGCCCAACCGGTCCAACCGGTACACCCGGTGCCCCCGGCGCAACCGGAGCCACAGGTGCCGCATCCACCGTCCCCGGCCCAACCGGTCCAACCGGTGCCGCCGGTGCAACCGGAGCCACAGGCGCTGCTTCCACCGTCCCCGGCCCAACCGGTCCAACCGGTGCCGCCGGTGCAACCGGAGCAACCGGTGCCACAGGCGCCGCCTCCGTAATTCCCGGTCCGCCTGGTCCAACAGGTTCGACCGGCAGCACGGGTTCCACTGGCGCAACCGGACCCACCGGCGCTGCCGGCAGCGGCGGAATATCTTTCATGTCGCGCAACGCCCTCAACTCCGGCGGCACCTTCGCCGGCGTGATCGGCCTGATCACCACCAACTCCACCGAATCAACCGTGGTCATGCCCTCTCCCAAAACGTGCACCGCTCAGAATCTGCGCGTCAACATGGCCGGCACCACTGTCAGCCGCACCTTCACCCTTCGCATCAATGGCAGCAATACCAGCCTCTCCTGCAGCATCACCACTGGATCGCCCACCTGCTCCAACACCGGAAGTACAGTAAGCGTGACCGTCGGCGATCTGTTGTCCTACAGTGTCTCGGGCGGTTCGGACGCTGTGAACGCGTATATCACCATGGACTGCCAGTAGCCAGGCTACCTATCGTCCATGAAATTTTTATCGAACGAAATGAAGTCCCACGCCCCCTTTTGGCGCTTACTTCATTGAAGGACGTTCGATTCTTCCACCAAGACAGGCGGCCCTCCAAAGGGAACCCGAGAGCCGCCTCCTTTTTCACCCCTTGCCTGCCCCCGTCCCCACCCGCTATCTTCAGGAGCGATGAACATCGATTC
>CALFYN010000762.1 GCA_937952345.1 uncultured Acidobacteriota bacterium | reverse complement strand
TCTGCTCCACGAAGCCGTAGGCCACGGCCTCGAAGCCGATTTCAACCGCAAGGGTGTCTCGGCTTTCAGCAACCGCATCGGCCAGCAGGTGGCCAGCCCCCTCTGCACCGTCATCGATGACGGCACCATGGCCAACCGCCGCGGTTCGCTCAACGTTGACGACGAAGGCGCCCCCACCCAGCAGAACGTCCTCATCGAAAACGGCATCCTCCGCGGCTATCTGCAGGACAGGCTCTCCTGCCGCATCATGCACAACAAGCCCACCGGCAGCGGACGCCGTGAAAGCTACAAGCACATCCCCATGCCGCGCATGACCAATACCTTTATGCTCGCCGGCGAAAGCGATCCCGAAGAAATCATCCTCTCCGTGCCCAAGGGCATCTACTGCGCCACTTTCGGCGGTGGCCAGGTGGACATCACCAGTGGCAACTTCGTCTTCTCCGCCACCGAAAGTTATCTCATCGAAGATGGCAAACTCACCCGCCCCGTGCGTGGCGCAACGCTCATCGGCAATGGGCCCGAAGCGCTCAAGTACGTCAGTATGGTCGGCTCGGACCTGAAGCTCGATGAAGGAATGGGTATCTGCGGCAAGGAAGGGCAAAGCGTCCCCGTCGGTGTCGGCATCCCCACCGTGAAGATCGACAAGATGACCGTGGGCGGCACCGCGGGATAACCCGCTGCCTCTACGCCAGCCTGCGCCGCGCCGCCATCGCCGCCATCGCCACGCCAATCAGCCCCCACGTTGCGGGTTCCGGCGTGTTCAGGATGTCCATCAACTCCGAGTCAATCACTGCCGTCCGGATCGGAACGCCGTTCTCATCTACTACCTGCAAGCCGAGCAACTCCAATCCGTTGGTCAGGTCCACCGTCACACTGCCTGGCGCAAGCGTGTTGCCGGTGGACGTGTTGATCGATCCGCCCACAAAGAAGAACAACGAAAACGGTGTCCCAAACGTGAATGCCGTATTCGAATCGATGTTCGGGGTGAACAGTTCGTCGATGCTCTGCACTCCGCCGCTCGAAGTTGCCACCCCGGTCAATGAACAAGCCGTGATCCCGGCGCACATCTGCACCCCGCCAAACGCCGTAGAGTGATTGTCCGTAAACGTGCCCTGCACCCGGAATGTCGGCAACAGGTACCCTGTCCCCGTTCCGCCCGTCACCGTCATCGTGGCAGTGATCCGCGATTGCACCAGCGAAACAATTGGCAACGGAGTCACCAGGTCGATATTCGAGGTCAAGTTTACGGATTCCCCCGCATCCACATGGTTGTAGGCCCCCAGCCGGAACGGCGAACCTTGATTTGTCGCCAACCCCGTGAATACCGTCGGTGTCGCCCCGCCGGTGGTGTAGTTTGCCGGCAGGCTCTCCGATGTCGACGCAGTGAAGATCCCGTTCTCCACCGTCTCCCGCCCGGGATTCGTCCCGAAAAACCTCGCATCCCGCAAAATGTAAGTCACCGCGGAATAGCCCGCGTTCGTCAATAGAAGCCCAACAAGAACTGCTCGATACATCAAGAGGCAAATCTCCTTCGAGAGAACAAGCGAGGTCACAGCCCACTTCTTGCATCCCGGGCTTTAGAAAGACAGATCAACTTCAAAATCTCGCCGACCAAGGCTGGCTTCCGGCCCAGGATCGCTTCCTTCCCCACCCGCCTGGTGCACTCTCAATGCTTACAAAAACGCCGCAAGGCCATCGCCGCCACCACCGCCGCCATCATCCCCAAGCCGCAAGTTCCGGCGTGCTCAGAAGTTCCATCTCACGACAAGAGGCAACTGCCGTTTCCCGCGCACATCGATACCTGTCCGAAGGCCGTCGCGTGAGGTCCGCAAATGTTCCTCTCACCAGGAACGTCGGGAGCAGGTACCCCGTACCCACACCTCCCGTCACTGTCACACCCGCGATGATTCGCGATTGCACCAGCGAAACCATCGATGTCGGGGTTACGAGGTCGGAATAAGCGTCAGATTTACCGCTTCCTCCGCATTCACCTGAATGTAAGCCCCCAGCCTGAACGGCGATGCCTGATTCGTCGCCAGTCCGGTGAACAGTGTCGGAGTCGCCCCACCCGTCGAAAAGCCCGCCGCTAATAAAGGTGAATGGCACTCCGGCCGCTATCTGCTCGATCAGCCCCTCAAAGATCATTTTCCAGTTGCCGGCGGGGGCACTTCCGGTACGGCCACGGTCCAGGTTTTCCGGGACGGCGTTCCAAGCAACGTGATCTGAGTGCGACTTTGGGCGTGTACTGGATCGCGATCTGGGTTTTCCAATGAGGAACCTACGTTTCCCTTATTTTGTTCGCATTCGGTATCCGTGGATTTTCGCCGACTGCCCGGGGACAGTCTGGAGGGATCGCTTGCCGGAACGGAACGCAGCCTCAAACTTGAGATACTGGACTAGATGGGGATGGCGGCTCCGGTGATTTGCGATGCTTCATCGGAGGCGAGATGGACGAGCAGGGCGGCGACTTGCGAAGGCTGCACCCATTGGTTGAAATCGGCGCCGGGCATGGCGGCGCGGTTGGCAGCGGTGTCCATGGTGCCGGGCAGAACGATGTTCGCGGTGATGCCGACTGTATTGGTTTCCTTGGCGATGGTGCGGACCAGACTGAGCAATGCGGCCTTGGAGGCGTTGTAGGCAGAGGTGCGCGCGCCGGGTTCGAGAGCGGCTTTGCTGCCGATGGCCAGGATGCGTCCGGAGCCCTGGCGGCGCATCACGGGCAATGCGGCCTGAAACAGATACAGCGCCGAATAAAAGTTGAGGGCGAACATTTTGGCGAAGGCGTCATCGGATGTTTCTTCGACATTTGGCCCCATGTCGAAGCCGCCCACCAGATGAGCGACTGCATCGAGGCGGGCGTGTTGCGCCGTGATGGCGTCGACAGCCGCAGCGGCGGATTCGCGTGTGCTGAGTTCGGCGGCGTGGGCGTGAAAGGCAGGGTGCGCGAAGTCGCTTTGGCGGATGGACCGGGAGACTCCGACGACGGTGGCTCCGGCGTCGAGCAGGGCTTGGGTGACGGAGGAACCGAGGCCGCCTTTGGCTCCGGTGACGAGTATGACTTTGTTGTCGAGGCGGCTCATTTTGTTACGCGGCTACTTGAGGAGGCTGAGGAGTTCGTCGCGGGTTTCCTTGTCGGTGCGGAAGGCGCCGAGCATGGCGCTGGTGATGGCTCCGGAGTGCTGCTTTTCGACACCGCGCATCATCATGCAGAAATGCTGGGCCTGGCAAACGACGGCGACACCGCGGGGGTTGAGGACGTTGGCGAGAGTCTCGGCGACTTCCTGGGTGAGGCGCTCCTGCACCTGCAGGCGGCGGGCAAACATGTCGACGATGCGGGGGATTTTGCTGAGGCCGATCACCTTGTCCTTGGGCAGGTAGGCGACGTGCATTTTGCCGAAGAAGGGGAGCATGTGGTGTTCGCACATGCTGTAGAACTCGATATCGCGGACGAGGACCATTTCGTCGTACTTGACGTTGAAGAGGGCTCCGTTGACGATCTGATCGAGGTCCATGCGGTAGCCGCTGGTGAGGAAGCGCATTGCTTTCTCGGCGCGTTCGGGAGTCTTGATGAGCCCTTCGCGGGAGGGGTCCTCGCCAAGTCCGGCGAGGATCTTCTCAAACAGCGGAGCCATCGGTTCCTGCGACTTTTTGGGAGACATCATCTTCACCACTGCCTTATTTTTCATGCTGCAACTCCACGTGATTCCGTTTGGTTTCGAGGATACGAATACTATCAAAGCGGGCCGAATGGGGGAATGTTTTGGGCCAGGCTTCGGCGATGCGGCGACGCACTTCCACGGCGACGTTTTCGGTGGTGGGCGGCGTATCGCGAAATGCGTCGATCTGGCGGTTCATGTCGGCCAGATCAAAATCTTTGAGAACGGCGTCGCGGACCAGGGCATCGAGATCGGAGACTTTGAGGAGCAATCCAGTGGCGGGATCCGGCTCGCCGCGGACGATGACTTCGAGGACGTAATCGTGGCCGTGGCCGTAAGGGTTGTTGCACTTGCCGTAGACCTCGCGATTGCGCTCCTCGCTGAGTTGCGGGGAATGCAGGCGATGCGAGGCCGAGAAACGATAGCGCCGTGCGAGTCGAAGCATAGATAGTTCCTAGCCGCCGGAGTATTCGACCCAGAGATCTTCAGTTTCGTAGAGGCGGACGGATTCGAGGCGCGCGTGAGGCAATCGGAGCGGGGCTTCGAGGCGCTTCCAGATCTCCATGGCCAGGTTTTCGGGCGTGGGCACGACATCGCGGAAGGGAGGCACTTCGTGGTTCAGGAAGCGGTGATCCATGGGGGAGATGACCTCGCGCTCGAGGACTTCTTTCAGATCCTTGAGATCCATGACCATCCCGGTGACGGGATCGGGATCGCCTTCCATGGTGACTTCGAGGATGTAATTGTGGCCGTGGCCGTAGGGATTGGCGGCGTCGCCGTAGAGGGCGCGGTTCTGTTCGGGGGTGAGCTTAGGGCTGGCGCAGAAGTGAGAAGCGGAGAATTCAGCCCGGCGAGTGATCTTCATGCTGTTCCTATGAGTAGATGCGGTGGTGAGCCCAAAGGATCTGTAAATATGATCGCGCAATCCGCGCGGGGCGAGGAAGACGTAAAATAGAGGTTTATGCCCTCGGCGAATACGGATCGTATCTTAAGATTGCTCATTGGCTTCCTGGTTCTGGCGCTGGTGTACGTGGCGGGGACGACGTTGGAACAACGTATCGTCGGCGTGGGTGATACCGCGCCGCGGTTTTCGATCACGTCGGATCACGGGAAATCGATCACAAGGTCGGATTTCGGCGGCAAGCTTCTGGTGCTGAATT
>CALFYN010000761.1 GCA_937952345.1 uncultured Acidobacteriota bacterium | reverse complement strand
GGACATCCCGGAGATTCTCTACAACCTGGGCTCGGTGCTGGAGCAGCAGGGACAAAAGGACGAGGCGGAGAAGCTGTATACGCGGCTTCTGGTGAAGAACGCGGATTGGGAGGATGCCTGGTTCCGGCTGGGTTATCTGCGGCTGACGCGAGGCGACCATCACGGCGGGGCGGAAGCCTTCGACGCTTGTTTGCGCAAGCGGAGCAGTTGGCCCGAGGCGCTGGTGAACCTGGGGCTGTCGTATTGGAAGGTGGGGGATCGCGATTCGGCGCGGCGCTCCTATGAGCAGGCGCTGGAGGTGCAGACGGATTCGGTGGATGCGTTGCGCGGACTGGCGGCGCTGGCGATTGAACGGAGCGATTATGAGCAGGCACTGGACTTCCAGGCGCGGCTGATCGACCTGGGCGAGCGCAGCCCGGAGCTGTTTTACAACACGGGGCTGCTGCTGCAGAAATCGGGCCAGGTGGAGGATGCCATCCGCCTCTACAAGGAAGCGCTGGCGGAACGTCCGAATTTCGCCGAGGCACTGCTCAATCTGGGCCATGCGTTGAAGGCCAAGGGACAGCAGGAAGAAGCACGCGGCTACTGGAAGCAGGCGCTCGAGGCGAAACCGGAACTGGCGCAGGGCTATTTCGAGCCGGTCCATAGCTGAGGCGCCAGAGGCTGGATTTCAGCTTAGAGCATCGGCGCGGATGGGGCATTAGAATAAAGATGCTATGTCTCATCCCGTCATACTGATTGCGAATGGCGACCTGCGTCTGAGCGCCAATCGCGTTTGCTGGCCCGCACAAGCCCAAGCCGAGGAGGCCGTGATGGCCGCCATCCGGAAACAGGGCTACGAGGTGCGGCGCGGACACCCCTACGACCCCGAAAAACAGCACGGCTTTATCGACTCGCAACACTACGGCATGAAAGTGTTTCGCGAGATTCCACCCGATGCTCCGCTGGTGGTGGTGGAAGCCGTGTGGCAATACTCCCATCACCTGCTGCACGGGCTCTATACACACAAAGGCCCGATTCTCACCGTGGCGAACTGGTCCGGACAGTGGCCCGGACTGGTGGGCTTGCTGAACCTGAATGGCTCGCTGACGAAGGCGGGCGTGCAGTATTCAAGCCTGTGGAGCGTAGACTTCACCGACGACGCCTTTACAAGCGGACTGGCCCGGTGGCTGAAGGGCGAACGGGTGGTGCACGATACGTCGCATGCGAAGGCGCTCGATGTGGCGGCGCTACCGGCGGCGGCGAGGGAATTAGGCGAATCGCTGGCGGCGAAACTGCTGCGCGACAAAGCCATCATGGGCGTGTTCGATGAAGGATGCATGGGCATGTACAACGCCATCATTCCCGACGAACTGCTGCATCCGACGGGCGTGTTCAAGGAACGGCTGAGCCAATCGGCGCTGGTGGCGGCGATGCGCACTGTGAGCGACGATGAAGCCTCGCAGGTGCGGCAGTGGCTGGACAACAAGGGGATGCAATTCCGCACGGGGGCGGACGAGGCGTCGGAGCTGACCGATGCGCAGATTCTGGCACAGTGCAAGATGTATATCGCGGCGTTGCGCATTGCCGATGACTTCGGGTGCGATGCCATTGGGATCCAATACCAGCAGGGCTTGAAGGACATGTGCCCGGCATCGGACCTGGTGGAGGGCATGTTGAACAATCCGGACCGTCCTCCGGTGAAGGCGGCGGGCAACGGCCGCGTGCTGTACGAAGGGCGCGCGCTGACGCACTTCAACGAAGTGGACGAGTGCGCGGGACTGGATGGGCTGGTGACGGACCGCGTGTGGACGGCGATGGGGCTGGATCCGTCGAATACGCTGCACGATGTGCGGTACGGCGAAGATTACAACGGGCAGTTCATCTGGGTGTTCGAGATTTCGGGTGCGGCGCCGGCTTCACATTTCAACGGCGGATACACGGGCGCGGTGGGAGAGCGGCAGCCGCCGATGTATTTCCCGCTGGGCGGCTCGACGATGAAGGGCGTGAGCAAGCCGGGTGAGATTGTGTGGAGCCGGATTTATGTGGCCGGTGGCAAGCTACACGCGGACCTGGGACGCGCGGGCGTGGTGGAGTTGCCACAGGAGGAGACGGAACGGCGGTGGAAGATCACGACGCCGCAGTGGCCGATCATGCATGCGGTGACCTATGGCGTGTCGCGCGACCAGTTGATGGCGAAACACAAGTCGAATCATATTCAATGTGTGTATGCTCCGGACGCGGCCACGGCGAATCAGGCTCTGGCGGCGAAGGCGGCGATGTTCCACGCGCTGGGAATGAGCGTGAACATTTGCGGAACGGAGCATGGATTGTAAAGCAGCAGAGGAGGGCAAGCGAGGATGCAGGCAGCGAAGAAGAAAGCCGCCGCCGCGCCCGCCGGTGGGGAGAGCGCGGCGCTGGCGGCGATTGAAAAAGCGGGCGGCACGGTACGGCCGGTCGCCCAAAACGACGAACGCCGCGAGGTGAGCTTTTACCTGCAGGGGGCATCGGTGAAAGACGCCGATATCGCCGCGGTGGCGAAGCTTTCGAAAGTGGTGTTTCTGCACCTGGGCAATACGAGCCTGACGGATGCCGGGCTGGCATCGGTGAAAGGACTTCTCGATCTGGAGACGTTGCACCTGGAGAAGACGAAGATCACCGACGCCGGCCTGGCGCATCTGAAGGGCTTGTCGAAGCTCCAGTATTTGAATCTGTTTGGGACGGCGGTGACGGATGCGGGGCTGGAGCATCTCAAAGGGCTGACGGCGCTGAAGTCGCTGTATGTGTTTGAGACGAAGGTGACGGATGCGGGGATCGCCGGCCTCAGGAAGGCGCTGCCGGGGTGCAATGTGGTGAAGGGGTGGTGATTTTCGGGTAACCTTTCTTCCGCCGCGCAGTAGTCTCAAGGGAAGGCACAAAGACAAGTGGCGGCGGCACACGACGACGAGCTGATGAACCGCGTGCGGGCGGGCGATACGGATTCGCTCGCGCAGTTGTTTGAACGGCATCATCGCCAGCTATTTCGCTTTTTCTATCATTTGTGCGGCGCCGGCGGGTTGGCCGAAGACCTGACGCAAGAGGTGTTTTTCCGCATGCTGAAATTCCGCGGCACATTTCAAAAAGACGCACGATTTACGCCATGGATGTACCAGATTGCGCGGAATGTGCATGTGGATCATGTGCGGCGCAAGCAACTGGAGATGCCGCTGTTCGACGACCGGGGGGAAAAGGAACGGGAATTTGCCGATCCGGCGCTGTCGGCCGAGGTGTCGTTGCTGCGCGGCCACGACCTGGCGATTCTGCGCAAGGCGCTGTTGCGGCTGCCGGCCGAGCGGCGCGAACTGCTGGTATTGAGCCGCTGGCAGAATCTGCGGTACGAGGAGATCGCGGCGATTGTGGAATGCGAGCCGGGGGCGGTGAAGACGCGCGTGTTTCGCGCCATGCGGCAGTTGAGCGAAATCTTCTTCCGATTGAGCGGGAGGAAAGCATCATGAATTGCGATCGGGCCAAGGAACGAATGGTGGACCGGTGGATGAAGGGCATCGACGAGGAGGCCCGGCTGGAGCTGGCCGAGCACCTTGCCGGATGCGCGGATTGCCGCGAGGAACACGAGTCGCTGCAGGCCTTGTGGAACGGGCTGGGCGAGTTGCCATTGGAAGAGCCGGGGCGGGCGATGCGCACGGATTTTCACCGCATGCTGGAGGCGTACCAATTGGGAGCGGCAACGGCAGGGCAGAAGCGGAAGGCGCCGGCGTGGGACTGGCTGCACGGACTGTGGCCGCGGCAACCGCTGGTGCAATTCGCGCTGGCGGGCGCGGCGCTGGTGTTCGGGCTGGTGGCGGGACATCTGTACACGGCGCGCGGACATGACCGGGAGCGGATCGCCAGCCTCAGCGCGGAGATGCAACAGATGCGCCAGATGGTGGCGTTGTCGCTGCTGCAACAGCAATCGGCGAGCGACCGGTTGCGCGGAGTGAACTACAGCATACGGCTGGAGCCGGCCGATGATCAGGTGCTGGCTGCGCTGTTCGGAACGCTGAATCATGATCCGAATGTGAACGTGCGGCTGGCGGCGTTCGATGCGCTGCGGCAATCGGGGGCGCGGCGCGGCGTGCGGCAGGGCTTGCGCGAGGCGCTGGCGCGGCAGGATTCGCCGCTGGTGCAGATCGCGCTGATTGATTGGGCCGTGGAAGCCGAGGACCGCGCGGCGGCCGGGGCATTGCGGCAATTGCGAAAACAGCCGGAGCTGCATCCGGCGGTGGCGTCGCGGCTGGAAAAGGCGATCGAGCGGTTGCAATGAGGGAGATTTCGGGATGAAACATTTTGCACTCATTTTGTTTTTGCCGGCGGCGCTGGCGGCGCTGGAGGAGAAGGAAACCATCCGGCAGAACTATGCGGCGGCGGCGCGGCTGGAGATTCGCAATGTGAACGGAGCGGTGCGCGTGACCGGCTCGGCGCGGGGCGATTTTCAGGTTGTCGTGCACCGGCGCATCGAGGCGAAGGACAGCGCGGCGATGGAGCAGGCCAAGCGCGAGGTGCGGCTTGAGGCGGATGCTTCGGGCGGCCGGCTGAAGCTGTGTGTCACCGGGCCGGGGAACGATTGCACGGACGAGAGCAAGGGAGGCTGCCGTGGTGATTGCCGCCGCGAATACAGCGTGCGGTATGAGTTCGAGGTGGAGGCTCCGCAATCGGTGGCGGCGGATGTGAAGACCGTCAACGGTGGCGTGGCCGTGCGCACGATCGGCGGCGAGGTATCGGCGCGAACGGTGAACGGCGGGGTGACGCTGGAGGATGTGGGCGCGGCGAGCACGGCGCAGACGGTGAACGGAGCGGTGAA
>CALFYN010000760.1 GCA_937952345.1 uncultured Acidobacteriota bacterium | reverse complement strand
AGAAGAAATAGGCGGGATTCGGGCCGTCATTGTATGGTACTTTTGAAATGACAATGACGGCCCTGCATTTGGATTCTTCAGACCGGCGCCTGGCGCTTGGCGCTGTTCTGCTTTCCCTCCTCAGCGCCGCGTTTGTCTCGTACAATTTTGAAGCAGCCTTTCCGCAGGCTTCGCTCAATTTGGCTCTTTCCGCCGGTGAGATTGAGACGAAGGCCGAGGCTGTACTGCGTGCGCGCGGGTTAGCTCCTCAGGGATTTCGCAACATTACCGTTTTTGATCCGGATGAGGGAGCTCGCCTCTACCTGGAGCGCGAACTCGGGCTGGAGCAGGCCAACAAGTTGATGGCCTCCACCGTGCCCGTGTGGCAATGGCGCGCGCGATGGTTCAAGCCGCCGGACAAAGAAGAGCGCATCGTGCGGCTGACGCCATCGGGCCGGTTGGTTGGCTTCGAGCATCGCATCCAGGAGTCCGACGCGGGTTCGCGCTTGGACCGCGATTCCGCCCGTTTGCTAGCCAAAGCTTTCCTGGACGGGCAGACACGGCTTCCGCACAAGTTGGTCTCCGAACAAACCGAGAGCCGGCCCAATCGCGAGGATCATGCGTTCACGTGGGAGGAAGAATCTTTCAAGGCCAAGGATTCGACCATACGCCGCACCATCGTGCTGCAGGGTGACAAGATCGGCTTGTACCGCGAGTATCTCTATGTTCCCGAACAGTGGCAACGCGACTTCGCCAAACTGCGCTCGGCCAACGAACTGTACGCTTCGATTGCCAACGCGCTTTATGGCGTGCTGGCCATCGGTGGGATGGTGGCATTCCTGCAAGCACTGCGAGCCCGTGCCATTCCGTGGGGCTCTATCCTGCGCATTGGATTTCTGGTGGCGATGCTACAACTGCTGAATGGGTTGAACACCATTGGGCTTGCGGTGGATGGCATGAAGACGTCGTCCACATATCTGGAGATGCTGCTGCTTGGCGTGCTGCAGTCGTTCGGCTCGGCTACGGGTGTCTTTCTGTATGTGCTGGCACCGCTTGCCGCGGGTGTCGTCCTGTTCCTGCGGAGCTATCCAGCCCAGCTTCCTGTTACCGCTGTATTTACATTGCGCGGAATGGGCACACGGTCGTTCTTTCGCGCCACCCTCGCGGGGTTCGCCATGGCCGCGGGGCACATGATTTTCGTCACTGCGTTCTACATGATCGGCTCGAAGGCAGGAGTCTGGAGCCCGCAGGACGTTGGCTACTCTGACCTATTGGCGACGCCCTTTCCGTGGCTCTATCCCCTGTCGATTGCGGTGATGGCATCCACGGCGGAGGAATTCTGGTTCCGGTTGCTGGCCATCCCGCTGCTGGGACGTGTGCTGAAAGTGCGATGGCTGGTGATCGCCATTCCGGCCTTTGTGTGGGGATTTCTCCATGCGAATTACCCGCAGCAGCCCGGCTACATCCGCGGAGTGGAAGTGGGGGTTATCGGAGTTGCCGCCGGATACGTCATGTTGCGGTATGGGATTGCGGCGACTCTGGTGTGGCACTACACCATTGATGCATTGCTGATCGGGTTGTTTCTCTTCCGCGCCGACAATCTGCGCTATCTGGCCAATGGGGTGCTGGTGGGCTTTGCGATTCTGGCGCCGTTGCTGATTTCGGTATATCTCTATCGCCGCAACGGGGGATTCCTTTCGGAACTGGATGCTCCGGAAGAGGAGGAACCGGCACCTCCGGCAGCGCCCGCAGCCGTGCTGGACGTTCCGATCACACCACCCTGGCCGGCTCGGCATCTGTATCTTGCGGCAGTTGCTCTCGGGTTGCTGGGCGTTGTGTTGCGGCCAGTAACCTTCGGCGATTTCAATCGAATCTCTGTTACGCGATCGGATGCGGAACGTGCCGCGATTGCCGAAATGAACAGGCGTAATCTGCGTCCCGCGGAGTGGCATATGGCGGCTGATTTCAGTGCCGGGGCGCGGCCCATGGAATCGGAGTACCTGCGCCAGCAGCTGGGCGCCGTCAAAGCGAACCAGGTGCTGGAAGCGCACCTCAAGAACGCAATCTGGCGTGTACAGTTCTTCAAGCCGCTCTCGCCGGAACAGTGGATTTTCTATGTGGACCAGCGGGGCGTGGTCTACCGCTTTGATCATGAACTGGACGAGAAGGCAGCCGGAGCAAAGCTGACTCCCGCTCAAGCGCGGGCGAAAGCCGAAGCGGCTCTCACACAAATGGGCCACCGCATTGCCTACTTCAGCCTCGCCGATTCTCACGAGGAGAAGCGCGACAACCGTACGGATCACAGCTTCGAGTTTGAAGATACCCGCTTCCGCGCGGGAGAGGCAAAGCTCCGGTTTTCAGTCGCCATCATCGGCGATGAAGTGTGCCGCTATCGGCCTTACTTGAAATTGCCTGAGGCCTGGATTCGGGATCATACGCGCACGCGGTTGACGTCGTTTCTGTTTCCGGCGCTGATCGGACTCACGGGAGTGCCGTTGTTGATCGCCTTGATCCGCCGTCTGGGGTCACCACAGATGCGTTATCACTGGCGCGTCTATGGGATGTGCGCCGCGATTGCAGCGGTCTTATCCGCGATCGATTTCGCGAATGGGTATCCGCAGTGGCTTTCCGGATACATTACCTCCGCACCACTAACCAATTACTATGGCGAACTGTTTACGGGGACCGTTATCGGAGTCCTTATGTATGGAGTTGCCGTGGGGGCGTGCGTTCTGGCGGCGGATGCATTCCTGCAAGGCCTGTTTCCGATGCGTCGTCTGCCAACGGTGTCGCTGCCGCGTGCGGCTGCGATCGCCATTTTGATCGCCGGTGTATTCCGCGTTTCCGCCTGGATCC